>DASSLZ010000114.1:0-2324 GCA_035689165.1 Candidatus Eiseniibacteriota bacterium
CGGCGAGCCTCTGGCGCGCGCGTCCCGTCCCCACTGGCATGCGCGGAGCCGCCTTCTGTACCGGAGCCTCTCCCACCTGATCTCGGTGGAGCGGAAGCTCTTCACGCGCGACGAGCGTAACGCTGAATACCTCCAGACCGACGCTGGCGACATCCTCCGCACCATTCTCGCTTCGGCCCGGCAGATCTTGGAGTGCGACGACGCGCGCCTCTATCCCCTGACCCGCACGCTGGACGAGCCGCGATACATGGAGCCGGTGAGCGAGGGAGAGCCGTGGAATCGAGCGCTGGCCGAGGCGTGGGTCGGCCGGCGCGGGCTCCCCTTGTACGTGGCCGACGTGGCGGAGGGTGGACTCGTGCACGCCATGGTGGATGCCGAGGCGATGGACGCGACGATGCACCTGGCGGTGGCACCCTTCTCCGCGCGCCCCGAGCCCAGCGGGCTCCGCTCGGTGGCGATGGCGCGCGTGGGCGAGCCGGGGTCGCCGCTCTTGTACGTGCTCGAGGCGTGGAGCTCCGAGCCCGGCTTCTTCACCGACGAGCGCGTCGGGATCCTGGGCGTGGTGGCCGAGCACGCGACCGATCTCCTGAACACGCTGAAGAAGCTGGGCATGCTGGTCATGATCGACGAGCTGACCGGCGTCTACAACCGCCCCTACTTCGGGCGCCAGCTCGATCACGAGATCGCGCGCGCCTACCGCGAGGGGCGCCCGATGTCCCTCGTCATCGCCGACATCGACGACTTCAAGAACGTGAACGACACGTATGGATACGAGGCCGGCAACATCGTGCTGCGCGAGCTGTCGCAGACTTTGTCCTCCAGCCTGCGCCCGTTCGACACCGTCGCGCGCTGGGGCGGCGAGGAGTTCGCCATCATCCTGAGCGCCGAGACGACGCGCGGCGAAGCGCGCGAGATCTGCGAGCGGCTCCGGCTGAAGGTGCAGAGCATGGCCATCCTGGTGCCTGGGTTGGACGGCCGCGAGAACTCCGTCCGCCTGACGATGAGCCTCGGCGGCTCGATGTTCCCGAGCGACGTCCCGATGAGCGCCGACCGCTCGCGCGGGCTCGATCGCCCCGCACGCGACAAGATCGGCCACGACTTGTGGACCCGCGCGAACATGAATCTCAGGGTGGCGAAGGAGCGCGGAAAGAATCAGGTGACGTACAGCGGGGAGTAGGTTTTGGCGCCGCGGCCCTGACAATGTGGCAGGGCCCCTAAGTACCCCTGGCGCCGCGCTGGGAGCAGGACTATCGTGACCTGAGAGGTTTCATCCCCCACGGCAACTCACGGGCGCATCCCCCGCGCCGCTCGCCGGCATCGGACCCGGACCATGTGTCGCTGGCGTCGAATCGCTCCGGTCCTCTTCGCCCTGGCCCTTTCATACCTTCTCGGCTGCTCCAAGAACCCGACACGGCTCATCATCGAACGAGGCGCGCCCGAAACGGAGCTGACCTACGCTCCCGTCGAGGCGGACACCGCCTCGTTCCGCGTTCATCTCTACTGGAACGGCTACGACAGCGACGGCGAGGTGGTGCGGTTCCGCTTCGCGATCGATTCCGACACCTTGAAGCCCGCCCTGAAGTGGCACGTGACCTACGGACACGATTCCGTGTTCACGTTCCATGTGGCGCCGGGCGACCTCGTGGGCGGTCACGTGTTCTGGGTTTCCGCCGAGGACAATGACGGAAAGATCGACCACACACCCGCCAAGCGGTACTTCTCGATTCGAACCGTGCCGCCCACCTCGCAGATCACAGGCGGGCCGGCGTCTGGAGCGGTGGCCGGCCCGACCACAACCTTCTCCTGGAGCGGCAACGATCCGGATGGCAGTGAAACGGGTGGCCCCGTTCCCGTGGACTCGTTCGAGTACATGCTGCTCCGGCCGGGGACTTCGTTTGACGGCAATCACACGCCCCTGCCTGTCTCGCTATCTCCGACTATGCTCGCCCTGCTCAATGAGGCCTCGGGCAACTCCTTGCCGGCGCCCTACGACGATTGGAAGTGGACGGCAACGTCCGCGCGTTCGCACACGTTCACCGGCCTGGACCCCGCCTCCTATGTGTTCGCGGTTCGCGCGGTAGACGCCGCAGGAGCGCACAGCGTGCTTCAGGCCCCCCGCAACGTCCGGGGCTTCTGGGTCACCCCATCACCGGAACGACAGTCGGCGCCATGGATGCGCATCACAAGCGAAGCCCTGACCCTTCCGATCACGAGCGACCAGTCCCCCATCGATGGTCCTTCCATCCGGCAGCGGTTCTCGATCCTGGACGGGGAGCCCGTGTCGTTCTCCTGGGTGGGCCTGCCGAGTCTCGCCGGGTACCCGC
>DASSLZ010000115.1:0-7649 GCA_035689165.1 Candidatus Eiseniibacteriota bacterium
GCTGGGGATGGGCACGCCGCAGGGGACGACGATCCCGATCGTCGACTCGACGGGAGTGGTGGTCGGCAAGCGCCGCGATCCCGAGGGGAAGGTCGTGCAGACGAAGCTGGACGAGGCGCTGCTCCGCGATCTCGCCAAGCGCGGCGGCGGCACCTACGAGCGCGGGGACGGCACCGGCCGCGCGGCGCTCCACCTGGCCGACGCGATGCGCTCCGAGGGCGGCGTGGAGGCGCGCGGGCAGACGGTGCGCGCCTACGACGAGCGATTCGCGTGGTTTGCGGCGGGCGCCGGGCTCCTCCTCGTCCTGGAGCGGCTCGTGCCGCGCCGGAGGAAGCGGTGAAGCGTGCCCTGCTGCTCGTCCTGCTCGCCGCGAGCACGCTCGGGGCCTTCTACGAATGGGGCGGCCCCGCGCGGCGCGGCGTCCGCCAGCTGAAGAAGGGGGAGGACGCCGCGGCGCTCCACTCCTTCGGCGAGGCGCGCCCCGAGCAGCCCACGTCGGCGGCGGTCCGCTACGACCAGGGGATCGCGTTCCGGAAGCTGGGGCTGACCGACTCGTCGAGCACGGCCTTCCGCGACGCGATGAAGCTCCAGGGAACGGCCGCGCGGAGCGCCGCCGGCTACAACCTGGGCAACGAAGCGCTCCGGAAGAACCAGCTGGACGAGGCGATCGAGGGCTACAAGGAGTCGCTGCGCGCCGACCCGCGCCGCGCCGACGCAAAGAAGAATCTCGAGGAGGCGCTCCGCCGGCTGCGCGAGGCGAAGCCACCGCCCACGCCGCCCAGCAAGGGCGGCTCGGGCTCCAAGGGCCCGTCCGGGCCCGGCTCGGGGGGCGGGGGAGGCGGCGGCAATCCGCAGCCGAACGCTCCGCCCTCGCTGGGCCAGCAGAACACGCCGCCCTCGGCGTCGGGCCCGATCCCGAGCCGCTCGGACGCGGAGCTCTGGCTGGACGCGCTCGAGTCGGAGCGGCGCTCGGAGCGCCAGCGCGAGAAGCAGCAGAGCGAGCCGCGCCGGGAGAACGTCCGTGACTGGTAGCGCGCGGGTCCGGTTCGCGGCCGTAGCACTCCTCCTCGCGGTGTCCGCGCCCGCGCGCGCCGCGGCGCCACGCCTCTCCATCGAGGCACAGCTCGACAAGGACCACGTCGCGGTGGGCGAGGAGGCGCAGATCACCGTGGTGGCTGAGGCGCGCGGCGTGAACCTGCCGGACTACGCCCTCCCCTCGGTGCCGGGGCTTCACATCGTGCGCGTCGCCAACTCCCAGAACTTCTCCTGGATGAATGGGAACCTCTCGCGGTCGACCACGAGCATCTTCCTCGTGAGCGCCGCCGCTCCAGGGCGCTACACGATTCCGCCTGTGGCGATCGTCTCGGGGAGAGAGCGCGCGCAGACGCGGCCGATCGTGCTCGACGTTGGCGGCGCTACGGCGCAGGCCCCGGGTGCGCCCGGAGCGCCTCCGGGCGAAGCGATTCCTCCACGGGTGTGGGGCGACGAGAGCCTTCCCGAGATGTTCGTCCGGCTGGTCGTGGACCGGCGCCGCGCCTACTGGAACCAGCAGATCACGGCCCGCTTTGTTCTCTTCGCGCGCGACCGCCTCGAAGAAGTCCCGATGTGGGAGGTGGCCGAGGCGAACGGCTTCTGGAAGGAGTCGCTCGGCGAGATGAAGCGCGGCCGCGTGCGGGTCGGCAAGGAGGACTACATCGCCTACGAACAGGACGTGGCCTACTTCCCGACGCGCACGGGGAAGCTCACCCTGGGGCCCGGCCGCATCGAGGCGCGCGTCGCCCGCGCGACGACGGCGCCCGATCCCTGGAGCCTCCTCGGTTTCCCCGAGACGCAGGTGGAGACGATCCCGCTCCAGACCGAGAGCGCCACGATCACCGTCCTCCCGCTGCCCGAGGGGGCTCCGCCGGGCTTTCGGGGCGCGGTCGGGCGCCTGTCGATGGACGTCCGGGTGGACCGTCTCACCGCGCGCGCCGGAGAGCCGGTCACGGTGGCGACGGTCCTCCGCGGCGCGGGAAACCTGAACACCGCGGGGGATCCCGACGTCAGCGCGTCGCTCCCGCTCCGCTCCTTCGAGTCCCCTGGGGCGGTGAGCGCGCGGAACGCGGGACTCGAAGTCCGCGGTGAGCGCCGTCACGAGAAGGCGTTCGTTCCCGAAGTCCCCGGCTCCTTCGCCATCGAGCCGATCCGCTTCTCCTGGTTCGATCCCGAGGACGGGCGCTTCCACACCCAAACCTCCGACTCGATCCGGATCCGCGTCGTCGGGGGGAACGACTCCACGCTGGCCTCGGCCGCGCCGGCGGAGCCGCCCGCGGCCCCGCGCGGAAGGCCGGGTCCCAAGGGCTCGCTCTCGCTGGGCCCCCCGGCCGGAGCGGCCGGGCTGGGCGCCGGCTCGCTCGCGGCGCTCGCGGGGGCGGCGCTGGCGGCCGGCGTGCGCCGGCGCGTCCGCCTCGACCCGAAGCGCCGCCGGCGCTCGGAGCTGGAACGCCTGGCGCGCGAGCTGGCCGCGCTCGAGGGGCCGGCGGCATCGCCCTCGGCCGCGGCCGCCAGGGCGGCGGCGATCCTCGGCGAATCGCTCGGCGTCCGCTACGGCGCCGACGTGGAGGGGCGCTCGCGCGAGGAGACGCTGCTTCTCACGCGCAAGGCGGGCGCGGACGAGGCCACGGTCGAGGAGGCGCGGCGCCATCTGGAATCGCTGGACCGGATCGCGTTCGCGCCGGCGACGCCTGGCGCCGCCAGCGAGGCGATCGCCGCGGCGCGCGCGTTCGTCGAACGGATCGCGCGGGAGGCGTCGTGACCGGAGACGCGGGCGTCCTCTACGACGCGGGCACCGCCGCCCTCGGACGCGGCTCGATCGGCGAAGCCACCGCGTTCCTGCTCGCCGCGAAACGGATCGATCCGCGCGCGGGCGACATCCGCCGAAACCTGGCCATCGCGGAACGGACCGTGGCGGGCGCTCGCGGAGAGGAGCTTCCGCCCATGCCGCGCGGTCCCTCCGTCGCGCTGTCGGCGGCCGAGGGATGGTGGCTGGCCGCGATCCTCGTCGCGCTGGGAGCGGCCGCGGGCATCGCGGCGATTGTGCGGTCGGAGCGCCGCCTTCCGGCGGGGCGCTTCGCGCGCTGGCTTCCGCGAGGGGCCGCCGCGGGCATCGCGGCGGGGCTCCTCCTGGCCGCGTGGCTCACGGCGGGAGCAGCCTCCGAACGGCGTCATCCGGAGGCGGTCGTGGTGGCGATGAGCGTCGAGGCGCGGAGCGGCGTGGACGAAGCGCCCCGCGCGCCGATCCTCATGCGGGCCGGTGAGCGCGCCCGCGCCGGGCGCGTCCACGGCGACGACGTCGAGGTGATCATCGGGGGAAGTCCTGTCGGATGGGTGCCGCGAGCGGCGCTCTGGAACGTCGCCGACGCCCCACGCTATACTGCCGGCTTCCGTTACCGTTAGCGGGACAGGAGGCTCATGGCGCGGGGCGTGTTGATCACCGGCGGGACCGGCTCCATCGGGAGCGCCGTGACGGCGCGCTTTCTCCAGGACGGCGACGCCGTGGCGGTGACTTATCGCGCGGCCGTCGAGTGGGAGCGGCTCCGCGCGGCGCACCCCGCCCCGGCCGAATCCGGGCAGCTGGCCGGATTCGAAGCCGACGTCACCGACCACGATTCGATGCGCGGGGCGGCGGACGGCGCGGCCGCGCGGCTGGGCGGCCTGGCCGTGCTCGCGCACATCGCCGGCGGCTTCGAAGGCGGCACCCCGGTCGAACAGCTCTCGGAGGCTTCGGTGCGCGGCATGATCGAGCTGAATCTCCTCTCCGCGTTCTGGGCCGCCAAGCACGCCATCCCTCATCTCAAGCGATCGGGCGGAGGAAGGCTCCTCTTCGTCTCCTCGCGCGGCGCGGTGCAGGCTCAGGCGGGAGCGGCGCCCTACGCGGCGTCCAAGCTCGGGCTGCATGCGCTGGTCGCCACGCTCGCGCAGGAATTGAAGAAGGACGGCGTCACCGCCAATGCGGTGCTCCCGAGCCTCGTCGACACGCCGCAGAACCGGGCCGCGATGCCGAAGGCCGACGTCGCGACCTGGGTTCGTCCCGAACAGATCGCGGCGCTCCTTTCGTATCTCGGCTCGGAAGCGTCGGCCGCGGTCACGGGAGCGCTCATCCCCATCTACGGAAAGGCCTGAGCCATGGCTTCGTCGCCGAAATCGCCGCGCTACTCCAAGGGACCCTCGATCGCTCCCGATCCGATCCGCCCCGGCATCACGGTGGACCGGCTGGTGGACAGCGCGTTCCTCGCCTACAACGGCGCGCGCCTCCGGGAGGCGTGCCGCCTGTTGGTGGAGAAGATGCTCGAGCCGGACGTCACGGTAGGGCTCACGCTGAGCGGCGCGCTGACGCCCGCGGGCATGGGGCGCTCGTGCCTGATTCCGCTGCTCAAGGCCGGATTCGTCGACTGGGTGATCTCGACGGGCGCGAATCTCTACCACGACACCCATTTCGGCATCGGGCTCACGATGCACCAGGGGCGCGCCAACGCCGACGACGTCGTGCTCCGCGAGCAGGGGATCGTCCGCATCTTCGACATCTTTTTCGACTATGACGTGCTGCTTCGCACCGATGCCTTCTTCCGCGAGGTGATGCGCCAGCCGGAGTTCCACCGGCCGATGGGGACGGCGGAGTTCCACTACCGCGTGGGGCGCTACGTGGCCGAGCGCGAGCGCGCGCTGAACCAGGGCGAGGTCTCGCTCGTGGCCGCGGCGCACCGGCTGGAGGTGCCGCTCTACACCTCGTCGCCGGGCGATTCCTCGATCGGCATGAACGCGGCGGCTCTCTCCCTGGAGGGGGAGCCGATCCAGTGGGACGTCTTCCGCGACGTGAACGAGACCGCGGCGATCGTCTACGGCGCGAAGAAGTCGGGCGGGAAGAGCGCGATCCTGATCCTGGGCGGCGGGTCGCCGAAGAACTTCGCGCTCCAGACCGAGCCGCAGATCCAGGAGGTTCTCGGACTGGAGGAGGCGGGGCACGACTACTTCCTGCAGCTCACCGACGCCCGCGCCGACACCGGCGGACTCTCGGGTGCCACGCCCGCGGAGGCGGTGTCGTGGGGGAAGATCGATCCCGAGAAGCTTCCCGACGCGGTGGTGGCCTACGTGGACAGCACGGTCGCGCTCCCGATCCTCACCGCCTACGCGCTCTCCAAGCACGCGGAGCGCCCGCTCAAGCGGCTCTACGGAAAGCGCGACGCCCTTCTGAACGAGATCAAGTCGGCCCATGCGGTGCGTCTCGCGGCGGAGGCGACCCATGAGCGCCGGTAAGCTCGCGGCCACGGCGGCGCCCCTGGAAGCCGCGCGCCCGATTCCGCTGCTCGATCTGGCGCGGGCGCACGCGCCGATCGCCGCGGAGCTGGCCCGCGACTTCGAGCGGGTGCTCGCGTCGGGGCAGTTCATCCTGGGCGCGGAGCACGACGCCTTCGAGAGGGAGCTGGCGGCCGCCGTGGGAGCCCGGCACGCGATCGGCGTCTCCTCGGGCACCTCGGCGATCTCGATCGGGCTCGCGGCGCTCGGCGTGGGTCCCGGAGACGAAGTCATCGTGCCCGCGTTCACCTACTTCGCCACGGCGAGCGCGGTGGTCGCGGCGGGCGCCAGGCCCGTGTTCGCGGACGTGGAGCCGCGCCGTTTCGGTCTCGATCCGGCCGCCATGGAGGCCGCGATCACGCCGCGCACGCGCGCGATCGTCCCCGTGCATCTCTACGGGCTCGCCTGCGCGCTGGCACCGCTCCTGGCGATCGCGGAGCGGCGGGGGATCCCGATCCTGGAGGACGCGGCGCAGGCGATCGGCGCGACCGACGCGGGGCGTCCGGTCGGAGCCTCGAGCGCCGGTGCCACGCTCAGCTTCTTTCCGACCAAGAACCTGGGCGCCCTGGGTGACGCGGGCGCCATTCTCACCGAGAAGGACGACGTGGCGGCCCGCGCGCGGCTCCTGCGCGTGCACGGCGACGCGGGAAACTACCGGCACACGGCGCTCGGCACGAACGCGCGTCTCGACGCGCTCCAGGCCGCGCTGCTCCGCACCAAGCTGCGTCATCTGGAGGCCTGGACCGGGCAGCGCCGCGACACCGCGGCCCGCTATCGCGAGGCGCTCGCCGGCACGCCGGTGATCCTCCCCGAGGAGCCGGCGGGCGCGCGCCACACCTACCACCAGTTCACCATTCGAGCGCCCGAGCGGGACGCGCTCCAGAAGCGGCTGGCCGAGCAGGGAATCGGCTCGCGCGTCTACTATCCGATCCCGCTCCCGGCCCAGCCGGTCTTCGCCGAAGAGGGCTGGCGCATGGAGGCGTTCCCGGTCTCGCAGACGCTCGCGCGCGAGGTCCTGTCGCTGCCGATCTTCCCGGGGCTCACGCCGGGCGAGGTGGATCGCGTGGCGGGCGCGATCCGCGCCTTCTACGGGGAGCGGCGCTGATGGCCGTTTCCGGCGGGGGCTGGCCCAAGCCGCTTCGCATCGCCCTGTTCGCTGCGGGCGGCTTCGTCGCGCTCTGCGTGCTCGTCGTGGGTCTCGCCTGGGCGCTCATGCCGCGCGACTGGATCCAGCAGGAAGCGCGGCGGCAGGCCGCCCACATGAGCAACGCGCGCGTGGCGTGGGCGCGCATCACGCCGGAATTCCGGGACTGGTCGCTGGGCGTCACGGTGGAGAAGCTGGACCTCCGGATGCCCGAGACCGGCCCGCCGCGGCTCCAAGCGCGCCTGCCCGAGGCGTTCATCCGCTTCCGCCTCCTGCCGCTCCTGTTCCGGCGCGTGGAAGTGAGCGGCGCGCGGGTCAAGGGCGGCGGCATCGTGTTCACCGACCAGGCACCCTCCGCGCCCTCGCCGGGAGAGAGCAAGGGCGGCGGCGCGCACGTGTACGTGCCGCGCGTGGACCTGGACGGCGTCTCGCTGCGCACCCGCGATCCCCTGGGCTCGGGATTCGACATCAAGCGGGTGTCCGGCAGGGCCGAGATCGAGGGGGCGCTCGACCACCCCGCGTCGCTCAAGGTGGAGGCCAAGGCGGACAGTCTCTACTGGAAGCCCGAATCGCGCTCGCCGCTCCTGCCGCTTCCCTCGCCGGCCGAGGTGAAGCTGGCCCTGGACGCCAAGGACGGCGGCCAGCGGCTCGTCGTCTCCGACGGCTCGGCCACGGTCGGCCCCCTGGTCAGCGCCATCTCCGGCGAGATCCGGTTGCCTCCAGCTCCGGCGCCCGCGCAGCTCGCGCTCCGGATCACCGGGCAGCCGCAGACCATACGCTCGTCGGATCCCGCGCTCCGCGCGTTCGCTTCGCAGTCGCCGGCCTCGTTCAGCGCGACGGTCTCCTGGGACGTTCGCGTCGGCGGCACCGCGCGCGACGTGACCAACGAGGGGCGGCTGCTCCTCAAGCCCTTCTCGGTCAGCGCCCAGTCGAACACCTTCACCATGGACCAGGCCAGCGTCTCCTGGTCGAGCGCCGCCGACCAGACGTTCGTGGGGCGGGCGGAGGGTTTCGGCGGCGGCGTGACGTTCACCGCCGAAGCGCGCGGCGTCACGCGCCCGGGCGGCGAGATTCGCGGCACCTTCTACGCCCGCGCGCCCGCGGAGCGCCTGAACGGCCTCACCGCGAACGGCCCGATGTGGAGTTCGGGCGACCTGGAATGCCGCGGTACGTT
>DASSLZ010000116.1:0-4051 GCA_035689165.1 Candidatus Eiseniibacteriota bacterium
GGGCGCTCGAATGCTCCGAGCCCATCCCCTCGAACCCGTGCGGGAGCAAGAGGACGAGGCCGGAGAGCCGGCGCCATTTCTCCTCGCCGCTCGTCAGGAACTGGTCCACGATCACCTGGCCCGCGTTCGCGAAATCGCCGAACTGCGCCTCCCAGGCCACGAGACCATCCGGAGTCTCGAGCGAGTAGCCGTACTCGAATCCCATGCATCCGGCTTCCGAGAGCGGGCTGTTCCGGATCTCCACCTCGGCTTGCCCTTCGGACAGGTGATGGAGGGGCGTGTAGATGGCGCCGGACTTCATGTCGTGCAGCACGGCGTGCCGGTGGCTGAACGTGCCGCGCTCGGTGTCCTGGCCGGTCAGCCGGATTCGATAGCCCTCCACGGCGAGCGTCGCAAACGCGAGCGACTCGCCAGCGGCCCAATCCAGGGGCCGCTTCCCCTCGGCCATCTGGCGGCGCTGCGAGAGGCCGCGAAGTATCTTCGGATTGGCCGTGAAGCCCTCGGGGAGCACGGTCTGCGCGGCGAGAAGCTTCGCGAGCGTGTCCGCCTCCACCTCGGTCGCCACCTCGGGGGCGTGGGACTCGGGGCCGCCCATGTAGCGGGTCCAGGGTCCGGCGGGCGGATCCGGGAGCGTCGTGCGCTTCACGCTGCGCGTCTCGTGCAGCTCCGACTCCAGGAAGGCGCGCATGCGCTCGGCCATGGCCTCGGCATCCTCGGCCGTGATCCTCCCCGCGGCGACCAGCCGCTCGGCGTAGAGCCTGTGGATCGGCTTCCGCTTGGCGATCGCTTCGTACAGCAAGGGCTGGGTGAAGGCCGGCTCGTCCCCCTCGTTGTGGCCATGGCGCCGGTAGCCGTACAGGTCGATCACGACGTCCCGGTGGAATGCGCGGCGAAACTCCATGGCCAGGCGCGTCACCCGGATCACCGCGTCCGGCTCCTCGCCGTTCACGTGGAAGATCGGAGTCTGCAGCATCCGCGCGACGTCGGTGGAATAGGGCGTCGAGCGCGCGTCGTCGGGATCGGTCGTGAAGCCGATCTGATTGTTCACGATCACGTGCAGCGTGCCGCCCGTCTCGTAGGCCGGAAGCGCGCTCAGGTTCAGCGTCTCCTGCACGATCCCCTCGCCCGCGAAGGCCGCGTCGCCGTGCATCAACAGCGTCATCCCACGCTCGCGGGCCCGGTCGCCCACCTGGTCCTGCTTCGCGCGCAGCCGCCCGATCGCCACCGGGTTCACGAATTCCAGGTGGCTCGGGTTGTAGCAGAGCGAGAGGTGGATCGTGCGTCCCGAGGGAAGCGCCTTGTCCTTGCTGTAGCCCAGGTGGTACTTCACGTCCCCGCGGTAGTGGTACAGCTCGGGGTCCTGGTCCTCGAACTCGTAGAAGATCTGGCGCGGCTCCTTGCCGAGCACGTTCGCGAGCACGTTCAGGCGCCCGCGGTGCGCCATGCCGAAGACGATCTCGTTCTGACCGTGTCGGTCCGCCGATTCGACGGCGACGTCGAGCAGCGGGATCAGCGCCTCCGAGCCTTCCAGCGAGAACGACTTCGACCCGATGTACTTCCGTTGGATGAACTCCTCGAATACGGCGGCCTGCGTCAGCCGCTCGAGCACGCGGCGCTCTTCGTCGGGTTGGAGCGGCGTCTGGAACTCGGGACGCTCCTGCCGGGCCTCCAGCCACTCGCGCCCTCGCACGTCGCGGATGTGAGTGTACTGAATGCCCACCGGCCCGCAGTAGATCTCGCGAAGGCGCGCGACCAGCTCGCGCAACGTGCCGGCGGGGCGTCCGCCGATCGTGTCGCTGACCGGGCGGTCCAGGTCGGCCTCGGTGAAGCCGTGGAACGCCGGATCGAGATCGGGCGGATCGGGGCGCACCGAACCCAGGGGATCGATGCGCGCGGCGAGATGCCCGCGCGAGCGGTAGGCCTGGATCAGCGAGAACGCGGACTTGGCGCTGGGCGGGGCGAAGCCGGTGCGGGCCTGTGCCGGAAAGGGCGCGGGTCCCGCGCCGCTGGGGGCCGGGCGCCGGGTCGGCGTCGCCCCGAGCGAGGCCGGGGTTCGCTCCCCCGGAGCCGTTGGGCGCGACGGTGCCGGCGGTGGGGCGTTCCGATCCACGAAGGTCGGCTCCAGCTCGGTCGAGATGAACGGCGCGTTCGCGCGCATGCCGTTCCGCTCGGCGATGCGGCCGAACAGGGCGCGCCGCGGGAACGAAGGATCGAGCCGGGGATTGGCCGCGAAGCCGTTCGGCTCCGCCAGCTTCTGGAAGTAGCTCCGCCACTCCTCGGGCACGGCCGAGGGATCGCGGAGATACTGGGCGTACATCTCCTCCACGAAGGGAAGGCTCAGGGTGTTCGGAGACTGCTTGCCGTCGGGCATGTCGCGTCGCGTTCCTGGTGTTCGGGTACGAAGCTATCGTTCAGGGGGAACTTGGCTTGGCACTGCGAAAGCCGTGCCACCACTCCCCTCCGCATTAGATACGTCCGCAGAGATCGCGATCCTTGGGCGCAAGGCCCAAGCCGCTTATGATGCCATGGAAGCGAGCCCCGAGCATCAGGTTTAGTTGGCTGCGAACACACGAGTTGCGGGAGCCGGGGTGGGCGTTCCGGCCCCGTTTTGGAGGTGAGGAAAATGCTCCGTTCCATCGACCCGGCTACCGGTCAGGTGATCCGGGAATACGAAGAGGCGGGCGCCGGGAAGATCGCGTCCGCCCTGGAATTGGCCGACCGGGCCGGGGCCGCCTGGCGGGAGGGGTCATTCGCCGACCGCGCCGCGGTGCTCGGCCGGGCCGCGGGTCTCCTCCGCGCGAGGGCGGCCGAGTACGCGGACGTGATGGCCGCCGAGATGGGCAAGCCGGTCACGCAGGGCAAGTCCGAGTGCGAGAAGTGCGCGTGGGTCTGCGAATGGTTCGCCGAAAACGGCGAGCGGCTGCTCGCGAGCGACGAGATCCCGACCGACGCCTCGCGCTCGTATGTCGCCTACCGGCCGCTGGGCGTCGTGCTCGCCGTGATGCCCTGGAATTTCCCCTTCTGGCAGGTCTTTCGCTTCGCCGCCCCCGCGCTGATGGCGGGAAACGCCGGCGTGCTGAAGCACGCCTCGAACGTGAGCGAGTGCGCGCTCGCCATTCAGTCCGTGTGGCGCGAGGCCGGCGCGCCCGAGGGCGTGTTCACGACGCTGCTCGTCGGAAGCGCCGCCGTCGGCGAGATGATCGCCTCGCCGCACGTGCGCGCGGTGACGCTGACCGGCAGCACGCCGGCGGGCCGATCCGTGGCCGCGGCCGCGGGCCGCGCGTTGAAGAAGACGGTGCTCGAATTGGGCGGAAGTGATCCCTACGTCGTGCTCGAGGATGCCGATCTGGATCTGGCGGCCGATGTGTGCGCGGCCGCGCGGCTCACGAATACCGGGCAGTCGTGCATCGCGGCCAAGCGCTTCATCGTGGTGGATGCGGTGCGCGAGGGGTTCACGGAGCGGTTCGTGGCCAGGATGCGCGCTGCGCGATTCGGCGATCCCCGCGATACCGCCAACGGATTAGGGCCGCTCGCGCGCCACGACTTGAGAGATCAATTGCACGCCCAGGTGCGCGCCAGCATTCAGCGCGGCGCGCGCGTGCTGCTGGGCGGCGAGGTGCCGCCAGGGCCCGGCGCCTATTACCCGCCGACCGTGCTCCACAAGGTCGTTCCGGGAATGCCCGCCTACAACGAAGAGCTGTTCGGACCCGTCGCCGCGCTCATCGCCGCGCGCGACGAGAAGGACGCCATCCAGATCGCGAACGACTCGTCGTTCGGTTTGGGTTCCGCCGTGTTCACGCGGGACCTCGAACGGGGTCGCCGGATCGCGGAGCACGATCTCGAAGCCGGCTCCTGCTTCGTGAACGCGCAGGTGCACTCGGATCCGAGGCTGCCCTTCGGCGGGATCAAAGAGTCAGGCTATGGGAGGGAGCTGGCCGCGTTCGGGATTCGAGAATTCACGAACGTGAAGACGATCTATCTGAAGTAAACCGTCGACGCCGTCGGGCGGGGAGTGATCCACCGGCTTGTTTCGGTGCTTCCAGGAGGGATA
>DASSLZ010000117.1:0-2705 GCA_035689165.1 Candidatus Eiseniibacteriota bacterium
TCGAGGGCATCATACCCTTACGTATACGTTAGATTCCAGGGGAAAAGAGAGGGGTGCAGGCTTTTGTGGTATATAGAGGTAAGGCTGGCAGCACAGGCTTACCGGTGGTCCGTATCTGGATAGGCCGGTAACCGCAACGAGGAGGCTTCTCCGTGAACTCGATTCGGATCGCCGTGGCAACCCTGGCCCTCGCACTCGGCTTGTACGCAGTCGGTTGCGGCGGCAACGACAAGAATCCCACGGGCCCGGGGCCCACCCCCGCGGACGTGACCATCAACATCATCGGCAACAACGGCTCCAACTCCTATTCCCCCAGCCCGGATACGGTCTCGGTCGGCCAGACCGTGGCGTGGCACAACAGCGACTCCATGACCCACACCGCCACCTCGACCAGCGGTACGGCGATCGGGACCGGGGGGATCGCGCCTGGGGCGACCAGCGCCAAGGTGGCGATGAACACGACCGGAACGTTCAACTATCAGTGCACCATCCATCCCACGATGACCGGCATCCTCGTCGTCAAACCGTGAGATCCCTTCTCGTCTACCTCCACGCCGCGAGCGCGGTGGCGCTGATCGGCGAGCTCCTGTACGCCGGATTCTGGCTCCGATCCGCGCTCGCGCGCGGCGGCGGTTCGGCCATCACCCGCTACACGCTCGCGACGATGGAGTGGACGAGCAAGTCGGTCGCGCTTCCCGCGATCCTCGTCAACCTGATCACCGGGCTGGGACTGCTCCACTTCGCGCACATCCATTTCTCGCAATCGAAGTGGGTCGTGGTCTCGCTCCTGCTCTACGTGATCCTGACCGGCGTGTGGCACGGGATGCTGATCCCCACGCGGAAGAAGATGCAGCGGCTGGTTGAGGCCGAGCCCGCAGCCGGCTACGCCAAGGAAGAGCGGGAGACCTCGAGCGAGTTCCTGGGGATGGCCAAGCGGTGGATCAGCGTGAACGCCGTCGCGCTCGTGCTGGTGTTCGGGATCCTCGCGCTGATGGTTTTGAAGCCGAACTTCTAGGCGTCTTCTTTGGGTTCGCCGCGCGCGCGGTCTTGCGCGCCGGCGCCTTCGCCGCTCGCGGCGCCCGTGCCTCCTCCACGGTCACCCACGTCACGAACGGCTCCAGCCGCCGCACGCCGCCGTGCGTGCCGAGCGGGGACGGGCGCTGCAGCGAGCCCAGCCCCGCGATGCGCGGGATGCCGAGCGCCGCGAACCGGGAGACGAGGGCGGCCCGGCGCGGATTCGTCTCCTCGAGCGCGAGCGCCTCGATGAAGCGCGTCGAGCCGCCCACCGCGCGCTCGAACTCCTCGGGCCCCGTGATCGAATGGACGCGCACGGTCCGGTGCGCGGGACCGGGCTCGAAGCGCGCGCCCCCTTCGCACACCACCGTCCAGCGCGTCCCCGAGGGCGACGCGAGCACGTTTGTCTCCGGGGACGCGGAGGCGTCGAAGCGCGCCTGCGCGCGATAGAGCTGGAGCGCGGCCGACTCGGTGGCGCTGGGCTCGCGCCGCGGGATCGTACCCGCCGACTCCTGCAGCGCCTCACCGATCGCCGCGGCGAGATCCAGCGGCGTGACGGCGCCGCCCCGCTCCGCGTAGACCGCGTGCGGCGAAAGGCACCCCTGCTGATCGTAGAGCGAAACGTCGAGCGCGAGCCGGCGCGCGGCGTTCGCGAGGTTCGGGCGCGACAGAGCGCCGCGCCCCACGTAGGCCAGGCTCACCTTGGGGCCGTGAAAGACCGCCTTCGCGTCGGGCCGCGTCTGCCGCGCGAGGCTCGTGATCGCGGTCTCGCCTCCGAACGCGAGCACCGCCGGCGCTTCGGCCAGGGCCGCGCGCTCCAGCTCGGCCGTCCCGCCTTTCCACCAGACGACGGCGATGCAACGCCCGAGGGCTTCGTCCTCGTCGGCGATCGCGCGCGCGAGATGAGGCGCGAGCACCGGCTCCTGGGCTGACGTCTTGGCCAGGAGCGCCGACTTCAAGACGAGAGCCGTCAGCATCGGCCAGACCGGGACCGCGGGCACGTTCCCCGCGTAGATCTGGAACATCCACTCCGGCCCCACCGCGCGCCGCAGGACGCCCTCGCGCGTGGGCACCGGGCGATCCAGGGCCGAGACCGAGCCCAGCTCCGAGGCGATCCACCGGCGGAGCCCGCCGCGCGCAAGCGGCTCGAACGCGTCGTCCAGCGCGCGCTGCACCATCGGCTCGGCGTAGCGCCCGGATTCCAGGAGCGCCTGGACCAGGGCGCGGCGCTTCCGGTCCTTGGGGTCCAGGTGGCGGGCGATCACGCGCTCCAGGGGCCGAAGGATCTCGCCGACCGGCCGGTGCTCCAGGTGCTCGGCGCGCGCGCGGCGGAGACGGTCGATCCATCGGGTGACGTCGGCGGGAAGGAAGATGGGGAGGCGGATCGCGACAGCGTCGTGCGCGGGGCCGAAGCGGTGGACCGAGGTCTCGACGTCCGACGCGAGCGCGCGCGGCAGGTAGAACCCGTCGATCACGCGCCGGTCCGCTTCAGGAACTCTTCGTAGGCGAGGGAGCAGCCGCGCGGCTCCGCGTCCAGGAGGCGCCCCTCGAGGATCAGATGCTCTCCCAGGCGGCGCCCCACGTCCTCGGTCTGGATCGCGAGCGGGACCTCGAAGTTCGCGAGGTCGTAATGTACGAGGATCCCGGGCTCGCCCTGGTGCCGCTCTTCCATCGTCTCGGGATCGAGCACG
>DASSLZ010000118.1:0-15613 GCA_035689165.1 Candidatus Eiseniibacteriota bacterium
CGGAGGGTTGCAGTCCCCGTTCAATCCCTATATGTCGCAGGGATACGGGATGCAGCAGCCCTACGGCATCGGTGCGCCGGGATTCGGGCTTCACCAAGGCATGCAGCAGGGCGGATTCCCCGGCATCACCCCTCAAGTTCCGTTTGGCTTCCAGCACAGCCCCTTCCAGCAGCAGTTCGCCAACCCCTTCCTCAGCCAGGGACTGACCTCGCCCTGGAGCCAGATCGGATCGCCCTGGAGCGGGCTCGGCCAGAACAACCCCATGGGCTTCGGCGGCTCGGGAGGCTCCGGCGGATTTGGCGGCTTCGGCGGATTCGGGGGCGGGATCGGGGGCGGGCTGAGCCAGCTCTACGGGGGCATGGGCGGCGGGCTCTATCACACCCCGCCCGACCTGATCGAGCGGCAGCTTATCGAGGCCCGTGCCAACGACCCCTTTCGGATCACCCAGACCTTCCCCTTCGTCGTCTCCTGAGCGGCGGCCCTCGCCCCCCGCAGGGGTGAAGCGGCCCGCTCCTGAGACTGCGAAGTAATCGGCAGATTTGAAGTTATCCCGCGGGGCGGGCGCCCGGTGCGCCTGCCCCGCTCCGTTTCGCGTCGAAAGCTACAAAGGATGCCGGGCCGGAAGTCCTGAGCTATCATGATTCGATGCGTCGAGCGGAGCACCATAGCCGCGCACTTCAGACGGTGGTGGTCGCCGTCGTCGTCGCTGCCCTCGCTTTTGCGATCGCCCTGGCCACGTTCCTCCCCGCCAACCGGGACACCCTCCGCGTCAATTTGAACTCGATCGGGACCTCGGCCGCCGAGGGGCTGACCCTGGCGCGCGGAGACGACGAGTCGCGCCTCACCCGCAACTTCTACGACGTCGAGCTGGAGCTGCTTCGGGACGATCTGGCCCACGTGACCACGAACCTGACCCACGCCCGCCCGCTTCCCGAGCTTCGGGGCCACTTTGCGGAAGCGACGGCCCTGGCCGGGTCCGCCTCGGGCGCCCTTCGGGCGCTGGCCACGCCGGGAGCCTCCGCCGAGTCGGTGATCGCGGGCCAGGCGACCCTCGGTTCGATCAAGGCCCGGGTCGACAGCCTGAAGCAGGAGCTGGAGCGCTAGCTCGTCCCCATGAGCGCCTTCCTCCAGATCTTCCTCGGCATCCTGACGGCCATGGGCGGGTTCGTGGAGGTCGGCGAGCTGGTCTTCTCCGTGGGCGCCGGCGCCAAGTTCGGCTACAGCCTGCTCTGGGTCGTCGCCCTGGGGACGCTCGGCATCATCCTCTTCGGCGAGATGGCCGGGCGCGTGGCCGCGGTCACCAAGCAACCGATCTTCGACTGGGTGCGCGAACGGGCCGGGTTCCGCATGGGGCTCGGCACCCTGCTGGCGGCCAACCTCGTCAGCCTGCTCACCTGCGCCGCGGAGATCGGCGGCATCGCGATCGTGCTCCGGATGATGTCCGGCTGGCCCTACCGGCTGCTCGCGATCCTCACCTTCCTGGCCCTGCTCGCCATCGTCTGGTTTTTCGCGTTCAAATGGATCGAGCGTTTCTTCGGGCTCCTCGGCCTCCTCATGATCGTATTCATCATCGCCGCGATCCGGCTGCGTCCCGACTGGCACGCGGTGGCGGGCGGGTTCGTGCCGAACGTGCCGGCCGTCGAATCGTCCAAGGACTATCTGGTCTACGCCTTCTTCGCCGTGTCCCTCCTCTCCTCGATCATGCTGCCCTACGAGACCTACTTCTACGCCTCGGGCGCCATCGAGGACGGCTGGCAGCCGCACGAGGTGCCGATGAACCGCATCGTGGTGACGATCGGGTTCGTCCTGGGGTCGGTGCTCTCCGTGGCGCTCGTCCTGATCGGCGCGCAGCTCCTGAAGCCGCTCGGCATCGATCCCCAATGGCCCGGGGCGGCCGCGCTCGGCCCCGCCTTCACCATGGGGCGCGTGGGGCTCGCCGTAGCGCTCCTCGGAATGCTCTTTGCCTTCGGCGGCGCCGCGGTCGAGAACGCGTTGACCGGGGCCTATAACACGGCGCAGTTCCTGGGATGGCCCTGGGGCAAATGGCGGAAGCCCGCCGGCGCGCCGCGCTTCGCGCTGACTTGGATCGTCATGCTCACCCTGGCGGTGCTCATCATCCTGGCCGGCGTGAATCCGATCCAGGTGGTCGAGTATTCGATCGTCTTCTCGGTGCTGATCCTGCCGCTCACGTATCTCCCGCTGCTCATGGCCGCGGGCGACAAGCGGCTCATGGGCGCCTACGTGAATAACGGTCCCACGAAGATCGCGGGATGGTTCTTCCTCGGCCTGGTCACCCTGGCCGGGCTGTTCGCGCTCCCGCTCCTGGTCGTGACGCGCGGAGGGAAGCTGTGAAGCCCGCCGATCTCCGGCAGCGGCCGCCCTTCTTCGACGTGGTGCGGATGCTGATGGATCACCAGCTCCTGGACGCCGACTACGTGGAGTGCGGCAAGGTGGACGACGTGGAGATCGAGATCACCGACGACGGGACGCTGCGCGCGACGGCCATCTTCACCGGCCCGGGAGCCGCGTTCGACCACCTGCCCGGATGGATGGCGGCCATCGCGAAGAAGTTCTTCGGCAAGCGTTCCAAGCGGATCCCCTGGCCGGAAATCGCGCTGATCGAGAGCCGCATCAAGCTTCGGTCCACGTCCGAGGCGCTGGGCCTGGACCCCGCCGATCGAAGCGCGGCGCGGTGGATCGCGAAGCTCCCGGGGGCGAAATGAAGCTCTCCGAAGTGCTCGGCATGGAGGTCGTGACCGCTTCCGGCGTCCACCGGGGCCACGTGATCGACCTGCGTTCCTCAGGCGAGGCGGAGCACGGCCAGCCGAATACGGCGCGCGTCATCACCGAGATCGTGATCGGCCGGGTCACCTGGCTGGAACGCATGGGCCTACGGTCCGTGCGCGAGGAGATCATTCCCTGGGCCGAGGTGGCCACCGTCGGCACGAGGCGCGTCACGTTGAAGAACGGCTAAGTCCCTGTTCTGCTATAATCCCACCTGACCCCATTGTCGGCTTCGCCGGCGTACATATGCCCGCTGAAGGGACGCGGCCCCCACGCGCGCCAGGGAGATGCGTTCCATGCGTCAGGAAGAATCCTCGGATTCCGGCCTGGCCTCGTCTCGCCCCGGGAAACGCCCCCCCGCGATCATTCTCGGCGACGATCCCGTCAACGGACTCGGCGTCGCCCGAAACCTCGGCCGCCTCGGAGTCACCGTCCACCGCGTCGGCGCCGCGCGGGAGCCGCTCCTCCGCTCGCGCTACCTCCACACCCAGATCGTCGTCCCCCATCTCGATTCCATGGATGACGACGGCTACGCGCGCGTCCTGGAGCGGGCGCGCGAGCGGATCGGCCACGACGCGGTCCTCTTCCCGCTGACCGATCTGCATGTGCTGCGGCTCTGCCGGCTCGAAGCCCGGCTTGCGCCGCGTTTCCGGATGACCACGCCTCCGCTCGAAAGCGCGATGACGCTCGTGAACAAGCGGCGCTTTTACGAAGCCGCGGCATCGTTCGGCGTGGATCACCCCGCCACGCGCTTTCCCGAGACGCTCGAAGCCTTCGACGCCGCGGCCGCGTCGCTGGGATACCCCGTGTATCTGAAGCCCGAGATCTCGCCGCTCTACCATGGGAAGTTCGGCCGGAAGGGATTCGTTGCCGCCGATCGGGCCGAGCTGCTTGCCGGGGCCGCCCAGGTCCTCGAGGCGGGGCTTGGTGCCATCGTTCAGGAGATCGTCCCGGGCGATGCCGCACAGATGCATGGCTGCGCCGGGTACCGGCGAGGCGGAAAGTCGGTGTGGGTCTGCTACCGGCGTCGGCGCGAGTTTCCCGAGGGCTTCGGCTCGGGCACGCGCCTCACGACCATCCCCAGCTTCGCCCACCACACGCGTCTGATCGAGTTCCTCGACCACGTCGGACACCAGGGACTCTTCGACGCGGAATTCAAGCTGGACCCGAGGAGCGGCAAGCTCCAGCTCCTGGACGTGAACGCCCGGGCGTGGTGGCAGAACGCGCTGCCCACGCGCTGCGGCATCAACATGGTCGCCCTGGCCTACGAGGACGCCGTGAAGCCGGACTCGTCCCGCTCCTTCCCCGCGCAGGCGTACACCGAGGGCGTGGAATGGGTCCACGGCTACAACGACTACATGGCGGCCAAGGACGGCGGCATGCGGCTGGGCGCATGGCTCCGTTCGGTGCCCGCGCTCGGCGAGTTCGCGTTCTGGGCGCCGGACGATCCGCTGCCCGGCACGCTCCAGCTCTCGGGCATCGCGTGGAACATGATGCGCGGGTTGGCGGGCGCGCGGCTCCCGAAGGACACCCGTGGCTACCGCATCGCGCCGCCGCCTCCGGTTGCGGCGTCGGCTGCGGTCGGGCCGCCCTCTACAAGCCCCGTCGAGCTGCCGACGTCCCTTTCACCCGCCCCGGACGAGCCGGCGCATGCCCCGCAGGAGCCCGACCCCCAGGCTGCTCTTCAGTAGCAGCGGGTACGAAGACCACGCCGTGGGCCGCGCCGCGATGGCGCGGAGCGCGAAACGGCGGGCCAGCCCCAGCTGGAACTCCTCCAGGGCCATCGAGGCATAGCCGGCATAGGCACGGCGGTAGGCCTCCGCTTTGAACGGCTTCAAGCGCGGCTTCAAGTCGGGGTCATCGAAAGCGAGCGCGAACATCTCCATGTTCCGCTCGGCGATCGTCGCGATCGCCGTCCCATGCGAGAGCGAGACCGCGCTTCGTTGATAACGCACCAGCACCTCGTTCACGAACTCGATCGGAAAGCGCGACGCGACGCGCAGCCAGTAATACCAGTCCTCCGCGAACCAGAGCCGCGTGCTCATCGGCCCCGCGAACTCCATCGCGGCACGGCGCATCAGCACCGTGGACGACGTGATGAAGTTGTAGCGGATCAGCCGCTCGAGCACGAGACCGCGATCGTCGGGATTCGGCAGCACGTCCTTGAGGCGCTTGCCGTCGCGATCGAGAATCTCGATCCCGCAGTAGACCAGGCCCGCCTCGGGATGCCGCTCGAAGACGCGGAGATGCGCCTCGACGTTCCCCGGCAGGTAGGCGTCGTCGCTGTCCAGGAAACCGATATACTCTCCCCGGGCGAGGCGCATGCCGTGATTCCGCGCCGCCGCCGGTCCCCCATTCTCCTGATGAACGTAGCGCACCCGCTCCGGATACCCGGCCAGCGCGGCGCGCGTGTCGTCGGTCGAGCCGTCATCCACGACCAGGATCTCGAGATCGGTGAAGCTCTGCGCGAGCACGCTGTCGATCGCGCGGCGCACGATGGCGGATCGGTTGTAGGTGGGGATGACGATGCTGACAAGGGGGGTCACGGGCGCATGGTAGCCAGTTCGAGGAAGACAGTAAACGGAGCGTTCCTGAGGGCGGCAGCGCCGGCGCTGGCGGCCGCGGCACTCGCGGCGGCTGTCTTGGCCGCGCCGCTCTCCGTAGCCCGCGCCGATTCGACCTGGGTCGACCGCTACCGCGCGGCACAGGCGGCCTACCGGGCTGGCGATCTCCAGGGATTCCGCGCCGGCCTGATGCGCGTCGCCCAAGAGATCGGCGAAACCCCCGGCGTGAACTACAACCTGGCCTGCGCCGAGGCGCGGCTGGGCAACCGCTCGGAGGCGATCCGCCGTCTGAACTTGTACGCCGCCTCAGGGCTGGTGAGTGACGCGGCCGCAGACTCCGATCTCGTCTCGCTCTGGGCCGACCCGACGTTCCAGGGGATCGCGACGCGGATCCGCCAGAACGGCGATTCGACCGGCACAGCGCGCGAGATCCACCGCTTCGCCGACTCCTCCCTTTTGACCGAAGACATCGCCTACGACCCAACCACGCGAAGCTACTTCGCGACGAGTGTCCATCATGGGCGGGTCGTCGAGGTGACGGCGTCGGGCACGGAGCGGGAGTGGACCGATCCCGATCTACGTCCCGGCTGGGGCGTATTCGCCGCGCGCGTCGATGCCCCACGCCGCCTTCTCTGGACCAGCGTAGGCGCTGTAGTGACCGCGACAGGATATGACCCCGCCGACTCGGGCCGCACGGGCCTCGTCGCCTGGGACATCCGCACGCGGCGGTCCATCCAGCACGTGGAGTGGCCGCGGGACGGCAAGGCGCGCCTGCTTGGCGACATCACCGTCGGCCCCGACGGCACGGTGTACGCCTGCGATTCGCCATCGGGCGCGGTGCGCATCCTGCGCCGTGGCGAGAAAGAGCTCAGCACCCTCGTCCCCGACGGAGGCTTCCGAGGACCACAGACCCCCGCCCTCGCGCGCGACCGCCGCCGTCTTTACGTACCCGACTATGGCCGTGGCATCGCCATCGTCGACATAGCCTCGGGGACGTCGACATGGCTCACCTTCGCGCCGGGAATCGCCCTCCAGGGCATCGACGGCCTCTACGCCTACGGCAACGATCTGATCGCCGTGCAGAACGGCATCACGCCTCGACGGGTAACGCGCTTCCGGCTGGATGGCACGGGCACGCGAGTGGTGGATGCATCCGTGATCGAAAGTGGTACGAGACGCCTGGGCGAGCCAACGCACGGGGTGATCGTGGTGAAGCAGTTCGTATTCCTGGGCAATACGGGCTGGGATCGCGTGGGACGCGATCAGCAGCTTCGACCTGGAGACGCGGCGGCTCCGTCTCTCCTCTCAGTCGAACTCACGGCGGCGCCTCGTTTGGGAGGAAAACTACGCCGATAGCGAATCGCGGATAGCACACGGGCAATCCCAACGGTCGGCCGGGGGCCGACTACATCGTCGCTTCCTTCAATGAGACGGCGACGACCGAGTCGGCCCAGGCACTGATCGATTCCAGGCCAGGACTCCATGTGAGCTCGATACTCGTGGGAGGCAAAGTCGGCATTGCGTCGGTGAAGCCTGGCCAGGAGCAGTACTGGATCGAGGTGCTCAAGAAGGAATCGATCGTCCGGTACGCCACGCCGAATTACTACGCGTACCCGTCAGCCTCGTAGCGCCCCTACCCATTTCCCGTCGTGAAAAGTGGTGTCCCCAAGGGGATTCGAACCCCTGTTGCCGCCGTGAAAGGGCGGTGTCCTAGGCCGGGCTAGACGATGGGGACAACCCGAAGAAGCGGTCTTGGCGGGTAGAGGCGCACGCCATCGGCGACCGGCGAATATAACGTAGCGCGGCCCCATCCGCAAACGCTCCCCTCTCTGGCCGGATCGAGCCGGCCGTCGAGAAATCCCACCCAGAAATCCTGCGTGGCTGGAATGAGCCACGGCCCGATTTGACGATCCACGCCCCACTTACCTATTTGGACCCGGCGGCATGGCCCATGCCCTTCCCTCATGGTGACGGAAGGGACTGCTGTAGGCACCGAGGGCATGGGAGGCAGGGAATGAACGGATCCCGAAGGATGAACTGGTTGGCGAGAGCGACGGCCGCAACCGCGGCCGCTCTCGTCCTGGCGGGCTGCGGCACGACGACGATGGGCCCGGCCGCGCAAGCGCCGGGCGCCTCCGCGCCCGAGCTCGTCAGCCAGTCGGGCGGCACCGGCACGTTCGTGCCGGCTCCTGTCCTCGACCAGGAGGGCGCGCTCGCATCGGGAACGCTTTCGCTGGCCGCGGTCACCTCCAGCGCCACGCTCAACGGCGCGGTGGGTGGGCAGCTCACGTGCGGGCGATTTGCCGTGAACGTATTGCCGGGCGCGTTCGTCGGCACGGGCACGGTCACGATGACGATGCGCGATCCGACCGTCGCGATCGTCGACCTGAGCATCGCGCCGTCGGTTCTCAACGACTTCAAGGTGGCTGTGGATCTCTCCTACGACCCGACAGGGCTCGGCCTGACCAGCCCGGTCACCATCTACTGGTTCGACGGTAAGAAGTGGGTGGATCTCGTCGCCAAGCCCGATTCGAAAACGGGGTTTCCGACCGTTCACCTGAAGCACTTCTCGCCGTACGGCGCCGGCAAGGCCGGCTGGTAAGGGAGCGAGCGAGGACCATGTTGCTCACGGTCTACATCACCCTGGTGGTTGGCGGCGGCGGCCTCGCCCTGTGGGCGGCGAGCGCTCCCGATCCGGCGCTGGGACTTCTCGCGCTCCTCTTCTGGCTGCTCGCGAACCTCCTGGGCGAAGTGCTCTGGCTGCCCGACCCGCACGGCCGGGGCTACTTGAGCATGGCGAACGCCGCGAACTTCGCGACGCTCCTCCTGCTCGCGCCGCGGGACGCGGTCCTCGTGACCGCGGCGGCGGGGCTTCTCGCCGACCTGTTCTTCCGAAAGCGCGAGTGGTACCGGGCGCTGTTCAACTTCGGCATGTGCGCGGTGACTGTCTTCGTCGCCTCGACGGTCTTCCACGCGGCCGGTGGGCGCAGCGGACCGCTCGAGGCCCTGGCCTCGCCCCTGAACGCGGCGCCCGTCCTGATGTCGGCGGTGACCTACTTCCTCGTGAACACGGTGCTGGTGGCCGTGGTGATCGCGATCTCCCGCCGTCAGAACGCGCTCCGGGTCTGGCGCGAGAGCTTCGCCTTCACGTACGAGCTGGTCGGCGCGACGGTGCTGAGCCTGCTGGGGTACCTGTTCGCGATCCTCTTCCTGATCTGGGGCTACATGAGCGCCTTCGTCGCGGTGATCGCGACCTACTTCATCCGGGACGCCTACTTCCGGTACGTCGCGGACATGAAGGCGGTCACCGCGGTCGCGCCGGCGGCAGGGGAAGCCAAGCCCCAGCCGGTTCAGGGCTCCACCCCCGAACGGAGAGCCTCGTGATGCGGCGACCGAACGGGACCTACGTGCGGCACCTGGTCGCGCTGATCCTGGCCGCCTCCTTCTCGGTGGCTCTGGAAGGGTGCGGCGAGGCGCCGACGGCGCCTGTGCGCGAAGAGGTGGTGTCGGGTCCCCCGCTGCTCGTGGTGAGCGCGGACGGGACCACCAACTTCCAGCGGCTCACCGCCACGGCCGCGGCCGACACCGCGGACACGACCGGCAGCCGCGCGCTCAAGGTCTCCAAGACGATCGACGGCGCGCTGGGCGGATGGGTCCGCTGCGGCCGCTACTTCCTCGCCTTCTCGCCCGGAGCGTTCGATACCGTCGGCACGGTCACGATGTCCATGCCCGACTCGACGCTCATGATGGTGGATCTCGAGATCGAGCCCGCGCGGTTGAACGGATTCAAGGCGCCCGTCTATCTGGCGGCCAACACCACGGACACCGACGTGCCGAGCGATTCGCTCGCGATGTACTGGATGGACCCGAAGAGCGGCACGTGGACCGACGTGACCTCGGCCAAGACGGTCACCTCCGCCACGGACTGCGTGACCCAGGTGGACGGCGGACTCACGGGAGACGGGAGCCCGGATTCGAACTGGGCCAGCCTCGGGGTCACGAGCGTCCTCCCGCACTTCTCCCGCTATTCGACAGGAAAGGCGGGCTGGTAGCGCGCCCCCTTCGCCCCCCCTTCCGAGGGACGGCTGCGCACCTGCCCAGGGCCGCCGCGCAAGCGGCGGCCCGCCTTGTTTTATGTCCTCCACCCGGGTATTCTCTTCCGCCTTGCCCAGCGGCGCGGTTCGCGCCCGGCTCCGTGGAGGACATCCGATGGAAAAGTTCGACGGCGTCGATTTCCTGGAGATCGACGGCCTGTTCAGCGAAGAAGAGATCGCGGTGCGGGACACGATCCGCCAGTTCGTGACCGACCGCGTGATGCCGGTCATCGAGAAGCACAACCGCGAGGGCACCTTCCCCGCGCACCTGATCCCCGAGATGGCCGAGCTGGGCGTCTACGGCGCGAACATCCAGGGCTACGGCTGCCCCGGGCTGAACAACGTCGCCTACGGGCTGATCATGCAGGAGCTGGAGCGCGGCGACAGCGGGCTGCGCTCGTTCGTCTCGGTGCAGGGCGGCCTCTGCATGTATCCGATCCTGGCGTACGGGTCGGACGAGCAGAAGAACAAGTGGCTCCCCGAGATGGCCAAGGGAAAGGTGATCGGCTGCTTCGGGCTCACGGAGGCCGATTTCGGCTCCAATCCCGGCGGGATGATCACGACGGCGAAGAAGGACGGAAACGGCTACATCCTGAACGGAAGCAAGATGTGGATCACGAACGGCGGCGTCGCCCACATCGCGATCGTCTGGGCCAGGCTGGACGGAAAGATCCGCGGCTTCATCGTGGAGAATGGAACGCCGGGCTACTCCACGCGCGACATCCACGGCAAGTTCTCGCTGCGCGCCTCCGTCACGTCAGAGCTCTCCTTCCAGGACTGCCGCATCCCTGCCGAGAACATCCTGCCGAACGTG
Organism: Candidatus Eiseniibacteriota bacterium; assembly: GCA_035689165.1. Classification (GTDB taxonomy): domain Bacteria; phylum Eisenbacteria; class RBG-16-71-46; order SZUA-252; family SZUA-252; genus DASQJL01. The sequence goes on from DASSLZ010000118.1 coordinate 10,257, forward strand.
GAAGGGCTGAAGGGGCCGCTCGGCTGCCTGAACCAGGCGCGCTACGGCATCGCATGGGGCGGGCTGGGCTCCGCCATGGCCTGCTACCACGAGGCGCTGGAGTACTCGAAAACGCGCATCCAGTTCGACCGGCCGATCGCCGGCTTCCAGATGGTCCAGGAGAAACTGGCCTGGATGATCCGCGAGATCACGAAGGGGCAGCTCTTGGCGCTCCAGATGGGGCGGCTGAAGGACGCAGGCACCCTGAAGCCCCACCAGGTCTCGCTGGGCAAGATGAACAACATCGAGGTGGCGCTCAAGATCGCGCGCATGGCGCGCGAGATCCTGGGAGCCAGCGGGATCACCGACGAGTACCAGTGCGGGCGCCACATGTGCAATCTGGAGTCGGTGTATACCTACGAGGGAACGCACGACATCCACACGCTGGTGATCGGCGAGGCCGTGACGGGGATTCCGGCGTATAAATGATTCCGCGCGGACAGGCGCGGGACCAGCGGGGGGCGCCGTGTTCGGACGGCGCCCCTTCGCGTTTCTAGAACGGGAAGTAGATCTGCGCCAGGTACTCCTGAAGGGCGCCGCCGCCCGCGCCGTCGTTGTAGCGGTAGGCGAGGGATGCTTGCGCGAACGGCACCGGATTCCACAGGACTTCCCCCGTCCATCGCCGTAGCCATGGGCTGGACTGCCCTCGGTCCACGTCCATGTAGTCGAACTTCCCCTGAAGGTCGACCCCTCGGCTCAGTCGGTAGTCCATCTCCGCGAACATCGCTCCGGGATTGCGCTTCAGATCTCCAAAATCGTCCGTCCCCGCGGCCGCCTCGGCGAGGACGGTCGCGCGCCCCTGGGTCGCGGAAAGATACAGGGCCCATCGTTCGAAGCGTCGTCCCCCTAGGTACTGATCCGAGTAGCGATGGAACCCCGACAACGCCGCTTGCACGGTCCGTGTCGCAATCCCCGCTTTCGCCGCAACGGTCTGGGCCCGTTCCGAGAAGGGCGTGGTTCCGTTCGTGAAGGAAATCTGCTGAAAGAACTGTGCTCCCACATGCCCGATCTCGATCCCCGCGTCGGGCTTCTGCGAGTCGTACGGCAGGAAGTCCAGGCTCCGGACGAACGAAGTGTGGTCGTCCTGCCGCAGGCCGAACGGCAGCCGGAAGCGTCCCACCCGAACGTAGGCGTCTCCGGGTAGGCCTTCGAGCATCCCGTAGATCTCCCGCGCGACGTATCCCGTCGGGACTCCGGGCAGGTCCACGACCAACCCCTGACTCGCGACGAGGGTCAGGTGCTCATGCGGCATGATGGCGATGTTAACCTGCCCGTCCATGGGAAAGAACGTGGACGTCTCGAGCGTCCGGCCTCCGCCGTTCCTGTGCGAAGCGATATACATCGTGCGCAGATCCACTCCCAGCGTGATCCAATCGTTCAGCTTCGGCTTCACGGTCATCGACGCCCACCGCTCTTCCGGCTCGGTCGAATGCCGGTTCTTCTCGTACGAGAATCCGAATTCGTTCCGAATCCCTCCCCCGTTCGGGTCCACGTGGCAGGTCTGGCAGACATCCCCCTCGCGGGAGGCGTAGAGGGGAAGCGCCGCGGCGGGAGGGCCTGCGAATCCCACGAGAAGAGCCGCGCACAGCGCGGGCGCGCCAAGGCGAGCGAGAGGTCGCGTCACGAGGGATTCCTCCTTCCAGCCAGGGAGAACCGCGGTTCCGGGAGCCGGAACAGCGCGAGGACGAGCGCGACCGTGGCGCCGGCCAGGCCGACCACGGCCACTGGCACGAACGAGAACTGGTCGATCAGGGTGCCGGAAAAGCCGGCGACGATCGCGGCGAGCGGCGCCACCATCGCGGGCACGATGCCCAGATAGGCCGTGTTGTCCTCGTGCGGGCTGAACGCCATGGAGAGGTTGTAGAGCGCGATCCGGTCGGCGACCAGGAAGATGCCCAGCACGAACGCCGTAACGTAATAGACGGCGGGATGGCCGCTCCAGATGGCCAGCGACAGCCCGATCACCAGCGCGACGGTCGCGATGAGCGAGACCCGCGCGTAGCCGAACCGGTCGCCGATCAAGCCCGTCAGGACGCTCCCCACCATCTGCCCCGCCATGCAGAGCGCGGTGTAGAGCGCCGAGTCGCGCGCCGTCAGGTGGAAGCGCCGCTCCGCGAAGACCGGGTAGTAGGTGATCAGCAGGTAGCAGCCGGTCGTGAGGAACAAGATCCACAGATAGACGCGGATTCCGGCGCGATCCGCCCAGATCTCGCGCGCGTGCCTCACGACCGTGGGCCACGGCTGCCCCGGCTCGCTCACCGCGCCCGCCTCCTCCCGCACCGGGAGAAAGAAGATGGCGCCCAGGGCCATGCAGAGGCCCGCGATGAGAAAGCCGAGCGCGTAGTTGGCCGGAAACGGCAGTCCCGAGCCGAGCACGCGGCTTGCGGCCCACCCGCCGATGGCGCCCATCAGCGTCTGGAAGAAGAAGATCGTCGCGAAGGAGCGGGCGCGCATGTCCGAGCGCGTCACCTTGCCGACGAAATTGATCCAGACCGGGATCGTGAATCCCATCCACACCCAGGAAAGGCCCCAGGTCGCGATGAAGACCGTGATGTCGACCAGGGGCGAGGGGCGCGGCGCCAGCCCGAACCAGGCCGCGATGAAGAGCCACGGGACCGCGGCCACGACGTGGAGCAGGATCACGGCGCGCTTCCGGTGGGGTTGGTTCGACGTGTAGTGGGAGGCGAAGATCCCCGGGAACGACGAGGCGAGGATCCACACCACGGGGAGGATGCCGAGCGCGGCGTTGCTCGCTCCCAGGTGCGTGAGGAAGACCGGGAGGATCGCCACCATCGAAATGAGGGCGAGGGAGATGCCCCAGAAGCACTCGACCGAGAGAAGATAGCCGACGTTCTTCCAGTGGGCGGACTTGGGAAGCGTCACGCGCGGGAAGCTAACAGCAACGGCCGGGAGCGGCAATGGCGGCTGTATTTTCTTCCATGGCGTCGCGCGTGGGACGGCATGCCCTGTCACGCGCCAAGGAGTTGCGCGGTTCTGTTCGAGGGCACGCTTGATGCAAATGGCGCCGTCCGTGAAACCGTTTCGGGCACTCGCGGCATGGCTTGGTCTGATGGTTCTGGCTGGCGGAATCTCCAGCCCCGCTGGTGCCGTCGAACGAGCGGCGGCCACGTCGTCCACCACCACCACCGCCGCCGAGTCCGCAGCCAGCGGCTCCGGGTCCGCAGCCCTCGCCAGCGCGGCGGATGCCGACTCCAGCCGCACCCTCTGCGTCTGCGCCGACCCCAACAACCTCCCCTTCTCGAACGATCGCGAGCAGGGCTTCGAGAACGAGATCGCGAAGCTGGTCGCGAAGGACCTGGGGCGCGAGCTCCGCTACTTCTGGTGGGCGCAGCGGCGCGGCTTCATCCGGAACACCCTGAACGCGCACGCCTGCGACGTGGTCCTGGGGCTGCCCGCCCACTTCGATCTGGCGCTCACGACCCGGCCCTACTACCGCTCCTCGTATGTCTTCGTGACGCGACGCGACCGAAATCTCGATCTTCGTTCGCTGGACGACGCGCGGCTCCGATCGCTTCGAATCGGCGCCCACATGATCGGCGACGACTACGCCAGCCTTCCGCCCGTCCAGGCGCTGGCGCGGCGCGGGATCACCGGGATCGCCGGCTATTCCATCTACGGGGATTACTCGAAGCCCAACCCGCCGGCGAATCTCATCGGGGCGGTCGCGAGCGGAGATCTGGACGTCGCGGTGGCGTGGGGACCGACGGCGGCCTACTTCGCACGGCGATCCCCCGTGAGGCTCTCGGTCACGCCCATCGCGCCGGACGTCGAGGAGGGCGCGCCGCCCTTTTCGTTCGACATCGCGATGGGTGTTCGGAAGGGGGATGTGGCGCTGAAAGCGGCTCTGGACGGAGTGATCGCGAGGCGCGGGAAGCAGATTCGAAAGATCCTGGAACGCTACGACGTGCCGCTTGCCGAGAAGCCTGCCGAAGCGGTCACTCACTCAGAACTGAAGTCGCCCTAGGACTTCCCGGAAGCCCCCTCGTCGCCCGGAGGCTTCCCCGCGCGGCGCTCCTTCTCCTTCCGGACGCGCTCCAGCCGCTCCGCCAGCTCCTTCTCCGCCCCCCGCGGGACGCCCTGCCAGTAGCGCGGCGCGCCCATCTCGTCGGGAAAGTAGCGCTGCGCGTCGATCGCCCCCTCGTACTGGTGCGCGTACTGGTAGCCCGCGCCGTAGCCCAGCCCCTTCATGAGCGGGGTGGGAGCGTTCCGGATGTGGAGCGGCACCGGGTAGGGCGGCTTCTCCAGCGCGTCCTTGGCGGCCGCGCCGTAGGCCAGGTAGACCGAGTTGCTCTTGGGCGCGAGCGCGAGATAGACGACGAGCTGGGCGAGCGCGGTGTTGCCCTCCGGCATTCCCAGGAAGTGCACCGCGTCCTTCGCGGCGACGGCGAGCCGGAGGGCCTCAGGATCGGCCAGCCCCACGTCCTCCGACGCGAAGCGCATCAGCCGCCGGGCCACGTAGAGCGGATCCTCCCCCGCCTCCAGCATGCGCGCGAGCCAGTAGAGCCCCGCGTCGGGGTCGCTCCCCCGCAGCGCTTTGTGGAGCGCCGAGATGATGTTGTAGTGCTCCTCCCCCACCCGATCGTAGGGAAGCGTCCGCCGCTGCGCCGCCTCCCGCACGTCCTCGCCCGAGATCACGCGCGGCTTCCGCCGCGACGCGAGCGCCGCCGCATTATCGAGAGTCTGAAGCGCCACGCGGGCGTCACCCCCGGAGAGTGAGGCCACGAGCCGGATCTCCTCGTCGCCGGCCGAGACGCCGGATCCACCCAGCCCGCGCTCGGAATCCTGCATCGCGCGGCGCAGGATCCGCTCCAGCGCCTCGGGCGGCAGCATGCCGAGCACGATCACCTTCATCCGCGAGAGGAGCGCGTTGTTCACCTCGAAGGAAGGGTTCTCGGTGGTGGCCCCGATCAGCACGATCGTGCCGTCCTCCACGTGCGGCAGGAAGGCGTCCTGCTGCGCCTTGTTGAAGCGGTGGATCTCGTCCACGAAGAGGAGGGTCGGCGCGCCGTTCGCCCGCCGCGCGGCGCGGGCGCGCTCGATGACTTCGCGCACCTCCTTGACGCCCGAGGTCACGGCGCTGAACTGCTCGAAGCGGGCGCGGCTGGACTCGGCGAGGAGCCGCGCCAGCGTGGTCTTGCCGCTCCCGGGCGGGCCCCAGAGGATGATCGAGGGAACGTTCCCGCTCTGCACGGCGGTGCCGAGAAGGGTGCCGGGACCGAGGAGCGCCTCGCGCCCTTCGAACTCGTCGAAGGATCGGGGGCGCATGCGGTCGGCGAGCGGGGGGCGGACGGCCCGGC
>DASSLZ010000119.1:0-27004 GCA_035689165.1 Candidatus Eiseniibacteriota bacterium
GCCGGAAGTAGGCCTTGAGCGGCGTCAACCCGCCCCCGCTCGTGACCGACACGTGGTGCCAGCCGCGCGCGGCGGGCTCGTACCAGAGAACGAACCCCGCCTTCCGCGCGCGCGCCGACCAGTCGACGTCCTCGACGTAGATCACGTACGACTCGTCCAGGAGACCGGTCTTCTCGAGCGCGCTCCGCGAGAGGAGCGCGGCCGCGCCGGAGACGTAGTCCACGGGGCGCGGTCCATCCCCCGACCCGATCAGGGCGTCGTCCTTCTTCCCCAGCCCGCGATGGCGGATCAGGGCGAAGCCGCGCGACACGATCCCGCCCGCGAACCAGATCCGGTCGGGGGGCTCGAAGGTGAAGAGCTTGGGACTCACCGCCCCGCGGCGCGGGTCGGCTTCGAGCGCCGCGACCATCGCGCCCAGGGCGCCCCTCTCTAGGATTAGGTCGTTGTTCACGAGGAGCACCGATGCGGCACCCGCCTGGAGGGCGCGGGCGAGTCCCGCGTTCACGCCTCCCGCGAACCAGCGGTTCTCCCCCAACGCAAGCACCTCCACCTCGGGAAATTCCGCGCGCGCGCGATCGGGCGTGCCGTCGGGAGAGCCGTTGTCCACCAGCAGCACGCGGTCGGCGGGCGGGTCCAGGGCGAGCAGCGCGCGCAGGCATTCGCGCGTGTACTCATACTCGCCGAAGGCGAGAACGACGGCCCAGACCGGGCGGGCGCCGCTCACCGGCACTCCGTTCCCAGCTCGATCAGCGCGTCCACCAGCGCCTCCCACGTGAACCGTCCCCGCGCCCGCGCGACGCCCTCGCGCAGGCGCGGCGCGAGTCCCTCGTCGAAGTAGCGCTCGATCGCTCGCGCCAGCGCCGGCGGATCCCCGGGCTGAACCAGCAGTCCGGTCACCCCCTCCTCCACCACTTCCTCCAGCCCGCCCGTGCGGGTCGCGATCACCGGAGTTCCGCCGCCGAAAGCGACCTGCGCGATGCCCGACCCCGTCGCCTCGCGGTACGGGAGCGCCACGACGTCCGCGGCGGCCACGTACGCCGCCACTTCCTCGTTGGCGACGTAGCGATCCACCACGCGCACCTTGCCGCGGAGCGCGGGATGGGCGAGCGCCTCGGCGTAGCGCTCGCGCGGCTCGTAGAACTCCCCCACCACGTAGAGCAGGTCCCAGGCGTCGGGTCGCGCCAGCGCGAGCGCCGCGAGGAGATCGGCAAGCCCCTTGTACGGACGCACGTAGCCGAAGAAGAGGATCGTCCGCCCGCGCGCCTCGAGCGCGGCGCGCGCCCGCTCCCGGTCCGGAGCGGCCGCGTGGAACACCTCGTACGAGGGATGCGGGTGCACGCGCACGGGGCGGCTCCCCGCGTAGCGCTCGAGCCGCTTCGCCTCGGAGCGCGCGTGCACCAGGAACCCGTCCGCGGCGCCCAGGCCGTAGGCGGCGAGCGCACGCATCCCCGGCGCCGCCTCGTGCGGCTCCACGTTGTGGCACAGGAAGACGCGACGGGGGCCGGCCGCGCCGCGGGGACGCGCGGCGCGGGCGGCCGTTCCCAGCGAAGGGCCGAAGAATGGATGCCACCAGGGGACGATCAGGAGATCGGCCGCCATCGCCCGGATGCGCTGCCCCGCCCGGAACCAGGTCCAGGGAAGCAGGCTGTCCACCACGCGCTCGGCCGCCACCGGCGGGGCGATCGCCTCGCCGCTCGCGTCGAACTGCGTCGCGCCCGGAAAGAGGAAGCCTGGGTACAACCGCGTGAACGAAATCATCGCGACGTCATGGCGCGCCGCGAAGGCGCGGGCGAGAAGCGTCGTGTAGTGGGCGATGCCGCCGCGATAGGGGTACGTCGGGCCGAGGAGCGCGACCTTCACGCGGCCGCCGGCGGCGCGGGCACGGCCGCGCCGGATCTAGATCCGCTCCCGAATCGCGTACTCCGGCTCCGTCGTGCGGGTGCCCGCGATCAGCTCGCCCAGGAAACCGAGCGAGAGGAACTGGATCCCGAGCACGATGAAGACCAGCCCGAGCACCAGTGAGGGACGGAGGCGGAGCGGCTCGCCCAGCACCACCGGCCAGGCGGCCCAGACGGTAAAGAGGAAACCGAGCGTGGCCACGCCGATCCCCATCCGGCCGAAGACGTGGAGCGGACGCGTGGAGCTGGTGGTGAGGAACATGACGGACAGGAGATCGAGGAATCCGTTCACGAAGCGCGCCGCGCCGAACTTGGTCTTGCCGTGGCGGCGCTTGTGGTGGACGACGGGCAGCTCCCCGATCCTGTACCCGTTCCAGTGGGCCAGCACGGGGATGAAGCGGTGCAGCTCGCCGCGCAGGCGGACCGACTTCGCGGCCTCGGCGCGGTAGATCTTGAGGCCGCAGTTCATGTCGTGGAGCGAGACGTGCGTCATGGCCGAGGTGACGCCGTTGAATACCTTCGAAGGGATCGTCTTGGAGACCGGGTCCTGGCGATTCTGCTTCCACCCCGAGACCAGGTCGTAGCCCTCGTCCAGCTTCCGCAGGAGCGGCCCGATCTCGGCGGAGTCGTCCTGGAGGTCGCCGTCCATGGTGACGATGGCGCGGCCGCGCGCTTCGGCGAAGCCGACCGACAGCGCCGCGGACTTGCCGTAGTTGCGCCGGAAGCAGATGGCGCGCAGTCCGCGGTGGCGCGGCTTCAGGGCGCGCAGCCGCTCCGCCGTGCCGTCGCTGGATCCGTCGTCCACGACGAGGATCTCGGCGCGGAGGCCGAGCGGGCGGAGGTCCGCCTCCAGCTTCTCGAGGAGCGGCTCCATGTTCTCGGCCTCGTTGTAGACCGGGATGAGCACGGTGAGGTCGGGGGCGCCGCCTCGATCGAGGTCGGAGCCCATGGCGCCGGTCATCGCCGGAGCCGCACCGGTCAGTCCGCCGGGTTCCGCTGCCATTCCCATTGCCTCCGCAGGCCCTCGTCGAGTCCGGTGCGCGGGCGGTAGCCGAGATCCCGGAGCGCGCGCGACGTCTCCGCGGACGTGTCGCGCGGGTCCCCCGCCGCGGCCGGCTCGTGCCGGCGCTTCACGGGAAGGCCCGCCGCGCGCTCCACGGCGCCCAAGAGCTCGTTGACGGTGATCCGGTGGCCTCCGCCGACATTGTACACGAGTGACGGCGCGGGACGGACCAGCGCCGAGCGCGTGGCGGCGATCGCGTCGTCCACGAACGTGAAGTCGCGGCTCTGCTCGCCGTCGCCGTAGATCGCGATCGTGTCCCCGCGCCGGGCCGCTTCGAAGAAGCGGTGAATGCCCATGTCGGGACGCTGACGCGGTCCGTAGACCGTGAAGTAGCGCAGCCCCACCGCCGGGACGCCGCATGAGGCGCGATAGGCCTGGAGCAGCGCCTCGGTCGCCACCTTGGTCACCCCATAGGGCGAGAGGGGGCGGCGCGGCTCGTCTTCGGGCGTCGGGAGCCGCTCGGGCATGCCGTAGACCGAGGAGCTCGACGCCACGACCACCCGCTCCACGCGGGTGCCGCGCAGGGCCTCGAGCAGCCGCTGGGTCGCCAGCACGTTGTGCTCGGCGTAGTCGCGAAAGGCCGGGCCCCAGGAAGCGCGCACGCCGGCGAGCGCGGCCAGGTGGACGACGTGCGTGACACCCGCGAGCAGCGCGCCCAGATCGGCCGCGCGGAGGTCCGCTTCGACCAGACGGAACCGCGCGTGCGCGCCGGCCCGCGCCAGGTTCCGCCGCTTCACCGGCTCGGGATAATTCGGAACGAACGCGTCCACGCCGATCACCTCGGCGCCCTCCTCGAGGAGGGCGTCGCAGAGGGTCGAGCCGAGGAACCCCGCCGCGCCGGTGACCAGCGCGCGCATGCCGCTACGGCGCTCCGGCCGGCGGACGGAGCGGCGTCGCGCCGCCACGGCCCGTGCCGAGCGAATCCTCGTAGCGCTGGAGATAGCCCGCCGCCTGCGCGTCGTCGGGGTGGGCCCGCGTCCAGGTGCGCAGCACCTCCACCCCTTCCTCGCGGCGTCCGGTGCTCCAGAGCGCGGCGAAGAGGGCGTTGAACCAGTCGAAGAACTGCTGCGAGAGCTCGCAGGCCTTGCGCAGCTCCGCGATGCCCGGCTCGACCTGCCCCTCGTTGAAGAGCATCAGTCCGATGTGATAGTGGAACTCGGCCGCGTTCGGGAAACGCCGGACGCCGTCCTCGTAGACCCGGCGCGCCAGGTCCGGCCGTCCCGCCTCTTCGTAGACCCGCCCCATGTACTCGAGCAGGCCCGAGAAGTCGGGCGAGATCTTCACCGCGTCCTGGAGGATCCGCACCGCCTGATCGGCCTGCTTGTTCTGGATCAGGTAGGTCGCGAGCTGCACGTGCGCCGCCGTGTAGTTCTGCACCAGCCGGTTCGCGTTGTCGTCCTTGTAGACCGAACGGTCGTAGGCGCGGTTCTTGTCCAGGAGACCGCGGTACTTGTAGACGTGGTACAGGTTCTCGTACGTCAGCTTCGGGTCGATCCCCACGGGATCGGGATGCGGCTGGATGCGGAAGACCAGCCCCTCGAACGTGAGCTGCTTGTCCATGCCTTCCTGCTCGGGCACGGTCACCGCCAGGTAGAGCGGCTGCCGCCAGGCGTTGGTCTTCACGATGTCGGCGAAGGCCTGGTCCTTCACCCAGACCACGCTGTTCGTCTTCTCGTCCATGTACGGCTGCAGCGCCGCGAGCTGGGTGTCGTTGTACGAGAGCGGCACCTTGGGCTCCTGGTCGCGGAGCTGCGCGATGTACCACGGCGTGTTGAGGAGGCTCATGTTCACGACGCGCACGTCGGGACGCACCTTCTCCACCTCCTGGATGTACCAGAGCGGGAAGGTGTCGTTGTCGCCGTTCGTGAAGACCACCGCGTTCTTCTGGAGCGGGACCAGCATGTTGTAGGCGTAGTCGTGCGCGATGTAGAAGCCCGAGCGGTCGTGCGTATACCACCCGGCCTTGGCCGGGAGGAGCGAGATGCCGATGAGGCTGAAGGCGGCGACCGCGACGGCACCGCGGGTGGAGGCGCCGGGCGGGAGGGGTTGAAGGGGGCGTTCGACGGCTTCTTCGGGAACCCCGCCGGCGGCGGGGATTCGTCCGCCTTGCCCTGCCATGGCCGCTTTCTCCGCGCTTCGCGCGGAGGACATCTCGGAGGAGAATGCATCCAGCACCCACGCCAGCACGGCGGTGGCGCCCATCCCCATCCAGATCGCGATCAGGTGGTAGGAATTCGTGAAGAAGTAGTCGCGCTCGCGCACCTCGTGGTCGGTGAAGTTGAGATAGAAGATGAGCATCGGACCCATCACGAAGTGCTGGGCCGCGAAGAACCAGAAGGTCTTCTTGTCCCGCTTCCAGTTCCAAGCTCCGCCGGTGAAGAAGAGGAAGTAGGGGATCGCGTTGATCAACCGGACCGGCAGCGACGTCTCGCCGAAGCTCCCCAGGCGGCTCACCAGCTGGAACTGCTCCCAGACGTACCGGAGATACATGTGCTCGATCTGGTACCAGAGGTCGGCCCGGCGCACGAAGGGGTTCGTCGGCCCGTACTGCTTGCGGAGCAGGTAGTCCTTCCAGGTCTCGAGCGTCGCCGGCATCCCCTCGTTGATGTGCGGCATCTGCTGGCTGCGGACGAGCAGGAAGAACTGGACCGTGAACCCGGCCACGATCGCGAGCACCCACCAGGTGGCCAGGTTGTTGCGGACCATCTTGTCGCGGTTCAAGCCGTAGTAGGCCACGATCGCGGCGAGCATGACCAGGAAGAGCCCGTTCCGAATCCCCCAGTCCTCCACCTCGTTCATGACGACGAGCATCAGGAAGAAGCCGAGGATCGCGGCCGATGCCCAGAAGCGGCCGTTGAAGATGGCGTTCGGGCGGATCATGGCGAGCAGGAGCACCAGGCCGGGGGCGACCAGGATCGTGCCCAGGTGGATGCCCGTGGAGACCGCGAGCAGGTAGGCGATCAGCACCAGGAGGAAGTCGTTCCGCGCCGTGCCGATCCGGTCCCACCACCGGAAGGCGAGCCAGATCACGAACGCGATCATGAAGGAGGAGAGGGAGTAGACCTCGGCCTCGATGGCGCTGTCCCAGAAGCTGGAGGCGAACGCGATGAAGAACGTCGCCACCAGCCCGCCCGCGCGCGCCGCGATCCATTGCGCGGCCGAAGCGGGCCGTCCGCCGAACGTCCGCTCCAGGGCGCGCGTCGTGACGAGGAACGTGAAGAGGCAGCAGAGCGCCGAGGCCAGCGCGCTCATGAAATTCACCCGCCACGCCACGCCCGCCACCGGCAGGAAGGTCATCATCCGTCCGAGCATGGTGTAGACCGGGTTCCCCGGCGGATGCGGGAGCCCCAGGATGTACGACGTCGCGATGAACTCCCCCGAATCCCAGAACGGCACCGTGGGGGTGAGCGTGCGGATGTAGGAGATCAGGGGGACGCCGAACGCCAGCGCCCCCACCAGCGCGTGCGCGCGTTTCCAGGAAATCACGTTCTCCTTTCCCCCGCCCCCACGGCGCGCTCCGCACGTCGGCGCTCCAGGCGCTGGGCGATGGCGCGGCGCGGCGACCGCGAGAGGAAGATCAGCCCTCCGAGCAGGCTGATGACGACCGAGATGACGTACGTGAGAAACGGGATCGTGAACGACTGCTCCCGCGTGAGACCGACCATGTGAAACAGAACCACCGCCGCCCCTTCCCGGATCCCGAGACCGTTCAGGGAAATCGGCAGGGAGACGAGGACGGCCAGCACCGGCACGAAGACGAAGTAGTAGCTCGCCGCGATCCGCACCCCCAGGGAGAGCCCGACCAGGTAGTGGACGTAGATCCGGCTGACCTGGACGACCGACGAGGCGAAGAACACGACCAGCAGCGTGCCCCCCTGGGAGCGGTAGCCGTGCATGTCGTCGAGCAGGCGCCCCATGGCGTCGGCGACCCGACGGGCTCCGACCGCGCGGAACGGCCACTCGAATACCGTGAGAACGCGGCGCGAGAAGATACTGAGGAAGGCGGCCAGGGACGTCAGGAAAATGGCGACGAGGGCGACATAGATCGGGGTCAGGTGCAGCCGCGGCAGCACCTCGAACGAGGCCACGACCGCGAGGAGCGCGATCGCCACGACGCCGATCAGGCGTTCCATCAGCGTGGCCGAGAAGACCGGGCTCACCCGGTCGGAGTACTTCGAGGCGTCCGTGATCCGCGCGATGTCCCCGCCCACGTTGGACGGGAGGAAGTTGTTGAAGAAGAGGCCGACGAAATAGTACGCGGCCACGTTGGGATACGGGATCATCACCCCCTGCGCGCGCAGGAGCCTTCCCCAGAGCCAGCTCCCCACCAGGCTCGAGAAGAGGAAGAGCCCGGCGGCGGCGGCGAGAAGGCGGGGATCGGCTGGGCGCATCGTGGCCAGGACGTTGCCCGGCGACACCTTGGCGACGACGTAGGCGAAGAGCGCGAAGGAGATCGCGACCTTGAGCACCGCGAGGAGCGCTTTCTGGCGCGGCCCCAGGCCCCCGATCCCCGGCGCTCCCGGCTCCTTCACGATCGCCGCGGCGCTCACGCGGCCCCCGCCGCCTCCGCCATCACCTGGCGGCTTTCGCGATAGCAGGCTTCCCAATCGAAGGTGCGCGCCCAGCGGATCGCGGCCTCGGCCATCCGGAGCCGGACCGAGCGGTCGGTGAGCAGCCGGACGACGGCCAGGCCCAGCGCTTCCGCGTCGCCATGCGGCACGAGGAGTCCCGTCTCCCCTTCCCGCACCGATTCCACGAGCCCCGGGCTCCGGCTCGCCACGACGGGCACGCCGCACGCGTTCGCCTCGATCACGGTGAGACCCCACCCCTCCTTGGGCGACGGGCATACGGCGACCTGGGCCTCGTTCAGGGCCCGCACCTTCTCCGCGTGCGGCAGCGCGCCGAGAAAGCGCACGGCGTCCCGAAGCCCCAGTGATGCCGCGAGCGCTTCGAGATCCTTCCGGTAGGGACCGTCGCCCACCACGTCCAGGCGCGCGCCGGGAACGTCGCGGCGGACCCGCGCCATCGCGCGGATCGCGTGCTGAGCTCCCTTGTATTTGCGGAGGCGCCCCAGGAACACCACCACCGGGTCCGCGCGGTCGGCGGGCGGCGTGGACACTCCATACTCGTTCTGCGTCAAGCCGCAGCGCACCACGCGGATCCGCCGGGGGTCGATGCCGCGCCGCGCGAGATCGTCGCGCGTGCTCTCCGAGATGGCGAGGAAGGGAGTGCGGCGGTAGACCAGCGGCAGCACCGACTCGTGCGCCCAGACCAGGAGTCCCACCGCGGGCGGCGCCTCGCGGAAGACGGCCGAGCCGAAGAGATGCGGCACGACGGCGAGCACGGGAACGCCGGCGAAGAGCGGAGTGAAGAATGGAACCTTGTTGATGTCCTCGAGGACGAGGTCAAACCGCTCCCCTCGGAACCGGCGGCGATAGAGTGATCCCAGGGCAAGGTGCGCATTGTACCACGAGCCGGCCCGGTGGATTTCGATCCCCTCGATCCGGTCCTCGGCCGGCGCGCCCGGAAAGCGCTCGGCCAGCCAGACCACGCGATCGCCGTCGCGGACGCAGCGGCGCAGGATCTCGAAGAGGTGCAGCTCCGCGCCGCCCGCCTCGGGATGCCGCGGATCGCGCCAGTTGAACGCGAGGACGTTCACCCCGCACCGCCGCCCGCTCCCGAATCCTTCCGCCCGAGCGCGCCGATCACGAAATAGGTCGCGAACGCGACCGGCGTTCCGTCCCACAGCTCCCGCCAGCGCTGGAGCGCGGCGGACAGAAGCGGGATGCGCGGCGGATCCAGCGGGAGGCGCACCGCCTTGACCTTGAGGAGCGCGGCCCGGAGCGAGCGATAGAAGAGACCCGGCACCATCCACGCGCCGTAGCGGCTCACCACGCGCACGCCCGCCTTGCGGAGCAGCCGTTCCAGCTGTCCCATCGTGAACTCGGTCTCCCATCCCGCGAACCAGGTGCCGGTGGCGATCATCGCGTGCTTGAGCGCCGTGTAGAGGTGCCAGCGCTGGGGCACGTCGACGAGGAGGAGTCCCTCGCCCTTCAGCGCGCGCACGTTCTCGCGCAGGAGCGGCATCGGATCGCGGAAGTGCTCGAGCAGCCCCTGGTGGAAGATCACGTCGAAGGCGCCCTCCCGGAACGGAAGGCGCAGCGCGTCGGCGCGGATCAGGATGGGTGCGGCGCCGTGGCGGGTCGCGACCTTGCGCGCCGTCTCCAGGGAGGCCATGGAATAGTCCAGGATGAACGAGACCGCGCCCTCGGAGGCGAGCGCCACCGAGTCGCGGCCGGAGCCGGCGCCCACTTCGAGCACGCGGCGCCCCCGGACCGGCCCCTGCGCCAGGATCTGCTCCACGACGCGGCCGTCGGTCGGATAGACCGCGTCGATGTCCTCCCGCTCCTTCCAGAAGCGGGTCCAGTGGGCTTCGGTGGACGCGCGCAGGAGGGCTATTCCCCCGTGGACAGGCGCGCCGCGAGCACCTCGGGAAGGTGCGCCGCGCGGATCTTGGCCTGCGCTCCCTCGATGTCGTAGGGGACGCGCACGTACTCCAGCTCGCCCGAGCCCTCGCGGAGCACCACGAAGCAGGCGCGCGGGTCGCGGTCGCGCGGCTGGCCGACGCTGCCCACGTTGACGATGTAGCGGCGCGCCGGATCGATCCGGAGGGTCCCGACCGGGAGGGAGCGCGTGCCGTCCGGGTCGGCCATGAAGACCGCGGGCTGGTGCGTGTGGCCGATGAAGCAGACCGGCTCGGTGAAGTAGGCGAATTGCGGCTCCGCGTCGAAGCGGTCCAGCAGGTATTCCCAGTCGCGCGGCGTCGCCGGGGAGGCGTGCACGCAGAAGAACGACGCGCACGGCGCGGTGAGCGGGAGCTTCTGGAGGTACTCGCGGTTGTCGCGGGTCAGCGTGCGGGCGGTCCATTCGGCCGCCGTGCGCGCGTAGACGTTGAACCGCGCGGCCTCCGGGCCGCCGCTGGCGGCGGCATCGTGGTTTCCGAGCAGCACGACTTCGCAGCGGGAGCGGACCAGGTCCAGGCACTCGTTCGGGCTCGCGCCGTAGCCGACCACGTCCCCCAGGCAGAGGATGCGGTCGGGCTTGCGCGCGTCGACAGCAGCCAGCACGGCCTGAAAGGCTTCGAGATTGGCGTGGATGTCGGAGAGGAGGACGGTGGTCATCCGACGGAGGGTCGCGCCTCGTGGGCGATGCGGTCAAGGATTCCGTTCACGAACGATCCTGACGTATCCATGCCGTACTTCTTGGCGATCTCGATCGCCTCGTCGAGCGCGACGCGCGTGGGGGTGTCCCCGTGGTAGAGAAGCTCCGCCGCCGCGACGCGGATCACCGAGCGGTCGGTGGCGGCCATGCGGCCCAAGGGCCAGTTCCGGGCGATGCGGGAGACGGCGGCGTCCACTTCCCCGACGTGCGCCGCCAGGCTCTCGATCAAGGACGCGGCGAAGCTCCGCGTCTCGTCGGCGGGCCCCACCTCGTCCAGGATCTCGCCCAGACAGCGGTCCATCGGCTCGCCGGTCACGTCGGACTGATAGCAGGCGCGGAAGGCCAGCTCGCGCGCGAGGCGCCGCGCGTTCATGGCGTTCGCGCCGCCCGGATCGAGCGCACGAGGTTGGCCATCGCGACCGCGCCCGCGGCGCACTCGGCGCCCTTGTTGCCGTGGCGCCCGCCCGCGCGCTCCATCGCCTGCTCGGTCGTATCGGTGGTGAGCACGCCGAAGAGCGCGGGCACGCCGGTCTGCTCGGCGACGCGCGCGATCCCGCCCGCGGCCGCGCCCGCCACGAAGTCGAAATGCGCGGTCTCGCCGCGGATCACCGCGCCCAGGCAGACGACGGCGTCCGCGCCGCTCCGCGCCAGATGGAGCGCGGCGACGGACAGCTCGAAAGCGCCCGGCACGCGCGCCACCACGATGTCCTCGGTCCGCACGCCCAGGCGGGCCAGCTCGACCAGCGCGCCCTCGAGAAGGCGCTCGCAGACCGCTTCGTTGAAGCGCGCGCACGCGATCGCGACCTTGAGGCCGCGGCCGTCCAGGCGCCCTTCCACGAAACGGGGACGGATCGCCCGGAGCGCCGCGCCGGCCGCGGGGCCCAGATCCTGTCCGGAGCCGCCGGGGACGGGCCGTCCCTGCTGGGTCATCGCGCGCTCCTCGCGCGGCGGGCGCCGTTCTCGCGGCGGGCGCGGGTCGCCTTGGGCGCTCCGTTCTCGCGGCGGGCGCCGGCCGCCTTCGTCACACCGTTCTCCCGCCGCGCGCCGTTGGACGCGGGCGTGAGCGTGGGATGGCGCAGCAGGTGGCCCAGCCGTTCGCGCTTGGTCAGGAGGTAGCGCTCGTTCACGGCGTTGGGACGCACCTCGATCGGCTCGCGCGCGGCCACGTCGATGCCGTAGTCCCGCAGCGCCTCGATCTTCTTCGGATTGTTCGTGAGCAGACGGACCTTGGTGAAGCGGAGGTCGCGCAGGATCTGCGCGGCGATCCCGTAGTCGCGGAGATCCGCCGCGAAGCCCAGCTTGAGGTTCGCCTCCACGGTGTCGAGCCCCAAGTCTTGAAGTTCGTACGCCTTGAGCTTGTTCGCGAGCCCGATCCCCCGCCCCTCCTGGCGCATGTACAGGAATACGCCGCACCCCTCGCGGTCGATCCGGTCGAGCGCCACGGCGAGCTGCTCGCCGCAGTCGCACCGCATCGAGCCGAACACGTCCCCGGTCAGGCACTGGGAGTGCACGCGGATCAGGCCGGGCGTCCCCTTGCCGGGCGTTCCCTTGACCAGCGCCACGTGGTGATCGCCGTCCACGCGGCTCTCGTAGACGAACACGCGGAACGAGCCGAATCGGGTCGGAAGCTTGGAGACGGCGAGCCGCTCCACCAGGGTCTCGTGAAGATAGCGGTAGCGGATCAGGTCGCGGATCGTGATGAGCGGCATTCCATGGCGCCGGGCCAGCCGCGCGAGCTCGGGTCCGCGCGCCATGCGGCCGTCGGCCGAGAGGATCTCGCAGAGCACGCCCGCGGGTTTCATCCCGGCGAGCCGCGCCAGGTCGAGCGCGGCCTCGGTGTGCCCCGGCCGGCGCAGGACGCCGCCCCCCGCCGCGCGGAGCGGGAAGACGTGCCCGGGCCGCGCCAGCTCCTCGGGACGCGTGCGCGACGACGCCAGGGCGCGGATCGTCACGGCCCGGTCGTGCGCGGAGGAGCCGGACGTCGTGCCCTGGAGGAGGTCGACCGACACCGTGAAGGGGGTGGCGAAGCGCGCCGTGTTCAGCGGCGCCATGAGCGAGAGGCCCAGCTCTTCGAGCCGTTCCGCCGGCATCGAGACGCAGAGGAGGCCGCGCGCGTCGCGCGTCATGAAGTTCACGTCGGCGGGCGTGCAGCGCTCCGCCGCCATGACGAAGTCCCCCTCGTTCTCGCGGTCCTCGTCGTCCACGACGACCACCATCCGCCCGGCCCGGATCGCGCGCAGCGCGGTCTCGACCGCATGGATGCGGTCCGCGCCGTGCAGGGCCCTCCGCTCGGCCTGGGTCATCGTGCTCTCCTAGGGTTCCGGCTCATCGCGCCGGCGCCTCGGCCGCGAGCAGACGGTCCAGGTAGCGGGCGATCAGGTCGGCTTCCAGGTTCACTCGCGTGCCTTTCGCGTAGTCGCCGGCGATCGTGTGCTCCAGCGTGTACGGGATGAGCGCCACCTCGAACCGGGTGTCGGTGCGTCCCGCCACGGTGAGGCTCACGCCGTCCACCGCGACCGAGCCCTTCATCGCGACGAGGTGGCGGAGCGCCTCGGGCGTCTCGATCCCGACGCGCACGCCGTCCTTCTCACGCTCCACCGACGCCACGGTCGCGACGGCGTCCACGTGCCCCTGCACCCAGTGGCCGCCCAGCTCGTCGCCCACCCGGAGCGCGCGCTCGAGATTGACGCGGGAGCCGGCCATCAGCCCTCCCAGCGTGGTGCGGGCGACGGTCTCCGGCACGGCGGTCGCCTCGAAGACGCCGTCCCGCACGCGCTCCACCGTGAGGCAGACGCCGTTCACGGCGACACTCGCCCCGGGCTCGGGGTCCGAACCTGGGTCGAATCCCGACCGGATCGCGAGGCCCGTTCCTCCGGCCGCCTTCCAGACCCGCTCGACCGTTCCGACGCGCGCCACGATGCCGCTAAACATGACGCTCCTCCTCGCGCGGCGCGGTCCGCCGCGCCGGCTCGATCGGCCCCGACAGCCAGACGTCCCGTCCCAGGCGCCGCACCGCGAGCGGACCCACCGGGATCGCCTCCTCGAGGCCCTCCCTGCCGAGGTCGGCGGTCCAGGTCGGCGCCGAGGCACCCCCCAGGAGCACCGGCGCGATCCCCACCGCCACCTCATCGGCGAGACCCTCGCGCAGAAGCGTGGTATGCACCGAGGGGCCCCCCTCGACGAGCACGGCGTAGCGGCCTTCGGCCGCCAGGCGGCGCAGCACCTCGCCGGCCGGGACGCGTCCTCGCGCGTCGGGCTCGAAGCGCCACACCACGACTCCGCGCGCCTCGTACTCCCGCGCGCGCCACGCGTCGGGCGAGCAGGTGGCGAGCACGAGCGGTGCCGCCGCCGCGGTCCGCACCAGCTTCGAATCGAGCGGCGTGCGGAGCGCCGAGTCGAGCACCACGCGCCAGGGCTTGGCCCCCTTGCGCCGGCGGCCGAGCCGCGCGGTGAGCAGCGGATCGTCCCGCAGCGCCGTGCCCGAGCCGATCAGCACCGCATCGCTCTCGGAGCGCAGCCGGTGCACCAGCCGCTGCTCCTCGGGACCGCCCAATCCGCGGGACTCGCCATTTTGGGAGGCGACCCTTCCGTCCAGGGAAACCATCGACTTGAGCGTGACCCAGGGGAGTCCGGTGGCGCGCCACTTGAGATACGGCGGATTGAGTGCCCGGCATTCCTCCTCGCGGAGGCCGAGCGCCACCTCGATGCCCGCGCGACGAAGCGCCTCGACGCCCTTTCCATCCACGAGCGGGTTCGGATCGAGCATGCCGACCACCACGCGCCGGATCTTCGCCTCGCGGATCGCGTCGACACAGGGCGGCGTGCGGCCCACGTGCGCGCAGGGCTCCAGGGTCACGACCAGGGTCGCGCCGACCGCGGCCGGACCCGCTTCGCGGAGCGCCCGCGTCTCGGCGTGCGCCTCACCGGCGCGCTCGTGCCAGCCGCGCGCGATGACCGACCCCCCGCGGAGCACGACCGCGCCCACGCGGGGATTGGGGTGCGTGGTGCCCACACCGCGTCGCGCCCAGCGGATCGCTTCGGCCATGGCGCGGTCCTCCGCGGCGCTCGGGCGCGCGGCATCCGCCCCCGTTCCCGTCCGGGCCTCGTTCGTTCCGATCGGCGATGAAAGGCTCAATGAAAAACCCCGCAGGCAGACACCCGCGGGGCGGCCGGAAGGCCCATAGCGCCAGGAAGCGGCGGACCCATCCTACGATCATCCTTCTCCCATCCAGACTGTGACTGTCGGCTCCGGAATCGCACCGGATCCTGCCCAGGACCGTGGCCCCGGGCTCGCGGGCTATGACCGCCGGTGGGGACTTTCACCCCGCCCCGAAGGATGTCTGCTGGAACGAGAATAGGGCCTGGAGGGGCCGGGCGCAACCCCCGCCGGATCTAGCGGAGGAGAACGGCTTTGCGCGACCGGGAGCCCTCTGCGGTGTCCATGTGGATGAAGTAAGCGGCGCTCCCGACGTCGCGGCCGCGATCATCCTTGCCGTCCCAGCGCACCGAGTGCTCCCCGGACGGCAGCGGCGCGTCCACGAGGACGCGGACCCTCGCCCCCGCCACGTTGTAGACGGTCACGCGGACCCGGCCGGGGCGGCCCACCGTGAAGCGGATCACGGTGGAGGGATTGAAGGGATTCGGCGCCGGCGCATCGATCCGATCGGGAGCGGCCGGCACGCCTTCGCTCAGCTCCACCGAGGTCGGCGTGGTGCAGTAGGGAGTCTCCATCTCCTCGACCAGAGTGCGCCAGAGCAGGAGATTCCGGCGCGCCGCGTTCGGAATGTCCGCCAGGGAGAATCCGAGCATCACGACGCGCGCGCTGTCGGTGCCGGCCAGGGCCGCGCGCCGCTCCGTCCCCGCCATCATCGTGTTCGGATAGCTCAGCCACGCCCGGCCGCCGGACCCGGCGCAGGCCGACACGGAGAGCGCGTCGAAGCGATTCAGGTTGGGACAGCCGCCGTTCAGCGCGAAGGGCTCCGAGGCGATCCGCGTCCCGGAGGCGCCCGTCAGCGTGGGAAGCAGCGTATCCTGGGGCGACGTCTCCCAGATGTCGCGCACGAACGTCGCGCCCACGGTGCACGAGAGGAAGGTCCCCGTGTCGGCGCGATTCGCCGTCAGATCGTAAGCGAGATTGTCCCCGGCCAGGATCAGCCCGCGGTTCTTCCCGCTGGTCGCGAGCCACGCGGTGAGCAGCGCCTGGTCCTGCGCGCTCAGCGTCAGCTGCGAGCGCTCCCCCACGTCCCAGATGATCGCCGAGTACATCGTGGCGAGCGACGCCGCGCTCACCCCCGGCCAGAACACGCCGTTGCTGGCGGGATCGCCGCCGCCCGGCGTGTTGCCGAGACCCGCCGAGGCCGAATTCACGTCGAAGCGGTCATAGCGCACGCCCAGGGCGGCCAGCCCCTGATCCACGCCGGTCGTCGCGTCGGGCCCGGCGAACGCGTTCACGTAGAGCACGCGCGCGCTGTCGGTCGGGCACGCCCCCGTGGGCGTGTAGGTGCCGGGAAGGATGCTGGCCGTGAAGTAATGGCCGGACGCCACGGCGTCGACGGGAAGCGTAGCCGTGACATTACCCGAGTCGGTGGCGCTGAAGTAGTAGCGGAGCTGTGTCCCCCGCGGGTAAGCCCCTGCGGGCACGTCGCCGTAATAGATGTCGGGAGCCGCCGTCCCCACCGGCACGAGCGACGTCGCCGTCCACGCGGCGCCGTTCAAGCTGTAGATGAACTGCGCGAGCTTGAGCCCCTGGGAAGCCCCGACGCGAACGGTGGTGCTGTCGCCGCGGGGCGTGTTGAAGTTGTCGTTGCCGAGGAAGGTGGTGGTCTTGAACGTGTCGTTCATCAGGCTCGACTCCGACGTCGCCAGCGACGGGCCCGCCACCCCGAGCACCCGGACGTCCACGTTGTCGAAGTAGAGCAGGGTCCCGGGCGCCGAGGATACGCCGTCGCAGAAGACGGCCCCGTAGTCCTTGATCTCGAAGCGCACCTGCACCGAATCGGCGCCGGCCGCGCCCGCGAGGGGCACGCTCTGCCGGACCCATTCGTTCTCGGTGCCGTAATAGAGCAGCCCGGTCGGATCGCTCCAGTTGGACCAGGGCAGGCCCGACTGCTTGGAACGGACTCCGACGGAGTAGTAGAAGCAGCCGCCGAACGGCAGGTTCCGGTAGGCGTCGAAAGCGAGGAATACCTGGTTGGCGCCGTTGGTGGCGATGCGCGGGGAGATCAGCTGGTCGTCCATGCGCGGGACCAGGTTGCCGGTCAACGGCTCGGTGGGGGTCCAGGCCTTCGACGTGTTGGAGTTGCAGAGTTGCTGCGTGTTCGCCGCATTGGTCACGCGCCAGAAGTCGCCCACGGCTGGAAAGGTCGACACGCTCCAGGTGCCGATCCCCGACTCCATGTCGTCGAAGAAGCGCAGGTCGGCAGCGCCCGCCCTCACGGTCACGTTGTCGACCGACCATCCCTCGGCGTCCGGGTAGAGCCCGTCGGCCGAGCTACCCTGGATGTCGGTCATCAGGACAAATCGGAACTGGACGACTGGGCTCTTCGCGATGATCGAGTCGGGGATCTGGACGCTGAACGTGTCGCAGACTCCGGAGTTGGGAATCTTCCCCGTGAACGACGCGATGCCGACCCATTCGTCGAAAACCGGATCGTTCACCTGCAGGTATCCGAAATCGAAGCCGGGTTCCAGATTCAAGCGGTGCTTGAAGCCGATCTTGACCGGCGAGGAGGCTCCCGTCAGATCGACGTTGTTCGAGAGCGTCTGGACCCAGTTGTTGTCATAGCCGTGCCGGTCGGGATCGCCGGTCCATGTCGAATCGATGAGCCCCGCCCAGAACGCGTTCCCCTGGCAGGCCACCGTGGGAGCGATGTGCCACGCCGTCGGAGTGCCCGACTTGTCCACGTGGGTCCATCCCCCTTCGTTGCCGGGACTGGAGAAGGTCTCGAAATCGGAGTGGGAGATCGTGATCGTGTCGGCCGTGCTGAGGGCGGGAGCGAGCGAGGCGCGGATGGTAGGGACCGGCGCGACATCGCCAAGGCTGCGCGCCGGGGCTTGAACGGCCTGGGATGGGGCGGCCGGCGCCGCCCCCACGCGTGCTGACGGAACGAGCCCAACGAGGCTGATCGCGGCCGAGAGGATCGCGGAGCGGAAGCGCAGGATGCTGACGGCCGGAGGACGGGTCACCCCGTAATTTTACCATTATCCGCGCGGCCGGTTCCGAGGGATCGGCGGGCAGCGGGGGCGCGCCTCCCAAGTCTTGCGCCCGCCTCGATCTCTAGCGCCTCGACCGCGGCGGCGCCACCTCGATCTCAGCCGGCGCCCGGCTCCGTCCGCACGACGGGAACGGCTCCCAGGAGGCGCGCGAGCCCGCGAACCGATCGAAGCGCCTCGTCCCCCGTGGCCGCGGCGAGCGGCTCGAACTTCCCTTCACGAAGCGGCAGTCCGAGCCGGACCGCCTCCGCCGCGGCCCGCGCCAGGTAGTGGCGCGCTCCGAGGTCGGCGAACACCGTGTCCGGGGCTCCGACCCGCGAGTCCTTCCACCGGCCGCTCTCGGTCCCCAGCCTGGCCAGGATCAGCGCGAGCTGTCCGCGCGTCAGCGGATCGTCCAGATGGAGCGAGCCGTCCGGGAACGCCTCGATCCAGTGCCGCACCACGGAGGCGCGAAGCCACCGGGCGCCCCAGGCCTGATCCAGCTCCGGCCAGTTGAGCCGCTGGACCTCGTCCGACCGCCAGGTGGCGCGGTCGGGATCGGCGCCCAGCTCCACCGCGAGGATCACCCCCAGCTCGCCGCGCGAGACCGTGGGATGGCCGCCCAGCTTGGTGTAGTCCCCCGGGATTCCGGCCGCCACGTAGCTCCCCTCGAGCAGTCCGGCGAGCGCTTCGCGCGCGCGGGCGTGCCCCGGATCCAGCTCCAGGGCCCGGGCGAAGGAGGAGCGCGCGGCCTCCTTTTGCCCGTCCGCGAGATAGGCAACGCCGAGGAGGTAGGAGGGCTCCGGGCTTCGAGGATCGAGGGCGGCCGCCCGGTCCAGCTCCGACTTGGCGTCCCGATAGCGGCGGATGGCGGTGAAGAATCGGCCCCGGGCGAGGTGGACCGGCGCGCTCTCGGGTGCCAAGGCGAGCGCGCGGTCCAGCGCGCGCCGCGCCGTGGCGGCGTCCGCGGCCGCGATCGCGGTGTCGGCCTCGGCGATCAGCGCGGCGGGATCGGACGACGTGCCGGAGGCGGGATGGACGGAGGGCCCGCGCGCGCCGGAGCAGCCGGCCGCGAGCAGCGCCACAACGGCGACCCAGCGCGCCGCCCGCTCAGCCACGCAGGAGCCTCCGCTCCTTGAAGCTGGCGTAGCTCTCCCGCGCGACGACCACGTGATCGAGGAGGTCGATGCCCAGGATCCGCCCCGCTTCGAGCAGGCGCCGCGTGATGGCCAGATCCTCCTCGCTGGGGGTCGGATCCCCCGAGGGGTGGTTGTGCGCGAGCACCACGCTCGCCGCGGACATCGCGACGGCCGGCAGGTAGACCTCGCGCGGATGGACGATGCTCGCGTTCAGGCTCCCGATCGAGATGATCTCGCGCCGGAGGACCTGGTTTCGGGAGTTCAGGTAGAAGCCCACGAAGTGCTCCCGGTTCATCGCGCGGATGTCGCGCGTCAGCTCGTAGACGCTCTCGGGACCGCGCACGAGCGGCGTCGTGTCGCCGTCGGGCCAGAGCCTGCGGCCCAGCTCGGCCGCCGCGAGCAGCTGGGCGGCCCGCGCACGCCCCACGCCGCGGATCGTGAGCAGGTCCTCCGGCGCGGCCTGGTGCAGCCGCCGCACGTTGACCGCCCCGGTCACCCGGGCCGCCGCCGCGAGCGCCGGCGTGCCCGCGCTCCCCGTTCCCAACAGCACCGCGATCAGCTCGGCGTCGGTGAGGACGCCGGCGCCCAGCTCGAGCAGACGCTCGCGCGGGCGATCCGCTGGGTCGATCTCGTGAAGTTCCAGACGGCGCTCCGGCTCCAAGGCTTCCTCCTGACGAGGGAGCCGCGGCACGACGAAGCTCGAGGAGTCATGATCCTAGACCGGATCAGCCGGCGGCGAGAAGCGACTTCAGATCCTTCCGGTACAGCACGACCTGGGCGCGGGAGCGGAGCCGCGCGGTCCAGGCCTCGATGCGGCGGTCCACGATGTCCCGCCACACCTCGTCGCGGTGGCGCGCGAAGTCCACCGCGGGCGGCACGGTGACGCTCTCCACGATCATGTAAATGGTCCCCATCGAGCTCTTCACGGGAGGGAGCACCTTGCCGGGGCGGCTCGTGAAGATCCGTTCCAGGAGCACCGAGTCGCTCGCCACGCGGGGATCGCGGTCCTTGAAGTCGGGGATCGGGCCGGAGCGCGCGAACGAGCGGCTCATCCGCATCCCGCCCAGCCCGTCGAAGAGCGCCTCGACGTTCTCGCCGTGCGCGACGGCCTCGCGAAGCCGCTGGTCCACCGAGTCGGCCAGGGCGCGCCGCAGCGACATCTGGTATTCGCCGATCACCCGCTCCTTGATCTCCGAAAACGGCGCCGGGGCGGGCTCGACCTCGCGCACGCGCCGAGCGACCAGATATCCCTCGCCCACCTGGACCGGCTCCGGCGTCGTGGCGCCGTCGGCGATGTCGCCGATCGCCGTGGCCACGGTCTCGAAGGGACCGATCCCGGGCAGCGCCTCGCCGGCCTGGGTGGGTCCGCTGCGCACCGCGCCGCCGTGCGCGGCGGCCAGGGAATCGAACGAGGCTCCCGCTTCGAGCGAGTCGATGAATGCCGACGCCGCGCGGAAAGCGAGCGAATCGGCCACGGGCTGTCCCAGCACGGTCTGGATCTCGGAGCGCGCCTGGGACAACGGCTGGAGCGTGTCGCCGACGCGCTCGTCCACCTTGATCAGATGGAAGGCGCTCCGCGCCTCCACCACGTCGCTCACCTGGCCGACCGGGATCGTGAAGATCACGTCGGCCAGCTCCTTCATGAGGCGGCTCTTGGTCACGTCCCCGATGAGCCCTCCCTGCTCCCCGCTCTCCCGGTCGTCCGAGACCTCCTTGGCGACCGCGGCGAAGTCCTCCCCCTTCGCGATCCGGTCGTGCGCCGCGTTCGCCCGCTGGAGCGCCTTGTCGCGCGCCTCGGGACCGTCGGACGGCCGGTACTGGAAGAGGATGATCCGGGGCTTCGCCGTCGCCGGCGTGGTGAACTCGAGCGGGTGCTCGTTGTAGTAGGCCGCGATCGCGCTGTCGGGGACCGGAACGCTGTCGGGGTGCGCCCGCTTGAAGTAGACGTAATCGAAGATCCACTCCGGCTTCGTCTTGAAGTCCTCCTTGTGGGCCTCGTAGTAGGTCTCCGCGTCCTTCTCCAGCGCCCAGCGCTTGACCATCTGCGCGTTCGAGCTGGCCGCCTGGCGGACCGCCTCGTACGGCGGCACGAACCCGGGATCGATCCGGTCCACGCGCACCACGAACAGGGAGTCGTGCGCGGCCCGAGGGCCGACCACCGCGCCGGGCCGCATCGCGTAGAGGGAATCGAGGAACGAGCCCTCGAGCAGGATCGGCTCTTCGATCGGCTGGCCGCGGTAGAGGTCCACCGATTGCGCGACCCCGCCCGTTTCGTTCGCCACCCGCGCGCCGGGAGCGCCGCCTCGGAGACGGACCACCGTCTCGCGGAAGGCGCGCTGGATCGCCTCGTCGCGCCGCTGCTTTCGCACCTCGGCCGGGAGGGCCGCGGCCAGCGAGTCGAGCCACGCGCGGTTCGACTTCTTGATCTTGGCCTCCTTCCGCCGCCTTTCGAGGAGCTTCTGGATCTCCTTGGCGGTGGGAGCGGCGCCGGTATCGATCTCGGCCGACGAGCGCGCGATCACCGTGGCGGCCAGACGGGGCACGGCGTACGTCTGCGGATGGAGGCGCAGCTCCTCCCGGCCGAGCGAGTCCGCCAGCCCCTCGCGGATCTGCGCGTCGGCCCGCCGTTTCGCCTGGCCGGCGACCTCGCGGAAGCTCTGGATGCGCGCGGCACGACGGTCCACCAGGCGGATCACGACGTAGTGGGCGCCCGCCCGGATCGGCGTCTTGACCCACGTGCCGGGAGCGGCGCCGCGGATGGCGTCCTGGATCGCCTCGGAGCGTCCGAGCCCGCGAATCGGATCGGAGAGGCGGAACCATCCCGTGTCGTGAAGCCCGCCGTAGACCTTCGCCGCCGTCTCGACCGGCGCGCCCGACTGCATCGCACCGACCAGATCGCTCGCGGCCTTCTGGGCGCTGGCGACGGCGGCATCTTTCGCCGAATCGCCGGAAGCGGCCTCGATCGGAACCCGCACGTACTGGATCCAGGCGGAATCGGGAGACTGGAACTCCTGCTGGTGCGCGTCGTAGTAGGCGCGGATCTGCTTCGCTTCGGCCTCGGGCTCCAGCGACACGGCCTCAGGTCCCAGCACGAAGTAGCGTACCGAGGCCTGGCTGGCCAGGTCCTGGTAGGCCTTCCGCACTTCGGGCTCGCGCGGTCCGAAGCGCCGCTCCATCCACCGCGCGTAGTCCTCGAGAAGGATGCCCATCGCCACCTGGTCGCGCAGCAGCGCGTAGTTCGACGTCGGCGAGCGCTTGAAGGCGAGGAACTTCGATTCGTCCACCTTCCCCTTCACCTTGAAGAAGGCGTTCTCCTTCATGCGAGCGTCCACGACGTCCTCGTTCACCCGCATCCCGCGGCGATGGGCGTCGGCCAGCCACAGCCGTTCGCGGATCAGCTCGTCGAGCAGGTTCTTGCGGAGGAGACGCTTCTCGTCGTCGCTCAGCTTCCGTCCGGCCTTGGCCTCGACCTCCTGGAAGTAGGGGGCGGCCAGACGATCCCACTCGCTCTGCATGATGGGGACGCCATCCACGACGCCGATGACGTCGGGCGTCGGCTTGGCGGACGGGCTCGCGGCGGGGACGCGCGGAGGCACCGCGGGCGCCGAGAAGGCGGCGGCCGCGACGGCCAGCACCGATACGGCGAGCAGCGTCGGACGGAGGCGCGCGAATCCGGAAGGAATGGAGCAGTTGTTCACGGGAGATTAAGTCTAGAAACCGCGGAGGGGCGTGTCCACGAGAGAAACGAAATCAGGCCCTCGGCGGGCGGCTCTCGCGAAGTGTGGGGGGCTTATCGTTCGCGAGTCTGCCGTCACAACCGAGGGCCTGTTTACCCTCTCGGTCCCCCGGAACCACGCTCGATCGGAGTGCCGTGCCTTCCCACGCGCCGGCAGCTCTCCCCTTCACCGCTTTCCTGGCCTTCGCGAGCGTTCTTGCGTGACTCGCGAGGCGAGGACCCTTGCCCCAACACGTCGAGCTTCGGTCCGAGGGCCCGAGAGAGTCCAAGACCTCCCTGGCGGCTCGGCCTATGGCACCCACCGTGCCATCTTGAGATCGCCTCGGTTGCCGCGGTGCAGGCATGGCGGTAACCATATTGTTATCAAAGGTTAACAGGTCAAATGTGTCAAATTAGCCACGTTGGAATGAATAGACCGATCCACCACGGCTGTGTGTCGATGTGGCTCATTTGACGGAAGGATCGAGGCGTAGATACTTTCGAATCAATAAATTACTGGACTGTGAGTCACTGAGACACAGACGGGACGTCTCGTCTCAGTTTTGACTTGCGGGAGCGTACCGCTCCGTAGCGTTCCAGCATGCGGTAAAGGGTCCTTCGAGGTACTCCGAGCACCCGCGCCGCCTCCGTTTTGTTGCCCCCCACCTCCTCCAATACGTGTAGCACGTACTCCTGAATCGTCTCGTCCAGGGTGGCTCGCCGGACCTCCCCGCGCCCGCCCTGGCTCTCCCGCGTGCCGATGCGGGCGTGGACGATCAGCTTATCGGGGAGATCGGTCAGCTCGACGATCGACCCCGGCGCGAGCGCGACCGCGCGGTCGACCACGTTCTCCAGCTCCCTCACGTTGCCCGGCCAGGCGTAAGCCTGGAGCGCGGTCATGGCCGAAGCGGAAAACCCCAGGAGCGGCCGGTTGGAGAGCGCGCCGAAGCGGCGGAGGAAATGCTCGGCCAGGAGCGGAATGTCCTCGGGGCGCTCGGCCAGCGGCGGCACACGCAGGGTGACCACGTTCAGCCGGTAGTAGAGGTCCTCGCGGAACCGCCCGGCGCGCACGAGCGCGTCCAGGTCCTGATGCGTCGCCGTCACCATCCGCACGTCGACCGGAATCGTCTCGTTCGCACCCACCGGCTTCAGCTCGTGCTCCTGCAGCACGCGAAGCAGCTTCGCCTGCATCGGGAGCGACATGTCCCCGATCTCGTCCAGGAAGATCGTGCCGTGGTTCGCCTCGACGAAGAGGCCCGGGCGGCGCTCGATCGCCCCCGTGAAGGCGCCTTTGACATGTCCGAAGAGCTCCGATTCGAGAAGCGTCTCGGAGAGGCTGGTCACGTTCACCGCGACGAAGGGGCGGGAGGACCGCGGACTTCCCTGGTGGATCGTCCGCGCGATCAGCTCCTTTCCGGTGCCGCTCTCCCCCTGGATCAACACGCTCGACTTGGTCGCGGCCACGCGTGAGACCAGCTTGAACAGCTCCACCATGGCGGGATTCCGCCCGATGATCGGGCGCGCCTCCGTGCTCTCGGCGGAGGCCGCGCCCGCGGCCGCGGCACTCCTCTGGAGCCGGCGGCGCTCCATGGCGCGCTCCACGGTGAGGCGCACTTCCTGAAGCGTGAACGGCTTTCGCACGTAGTCGAAGGCGCCTTCGTGAAGCGCCGTGATGGCGGTCTCGTAGCTGCCGAAGGCGGTCACCATGATCACGGCGGCGCCCGGCATGGCGCGCCGGATGCGGCGCAGGAGCTCGATGCCGTCCATGTCGGGAAGCTGCACGTCGCAGAGCGCGACGTCGAAGGGGCGGGCGGGAACGAGGGCGAGCGCTTCTTCCCCACGGGCCGCGAGGGTCACCTCGTAGCCTTCCTGCTGAAAGATGTCGCGGAGGAGCCCCGAGGAGCCGGGGTCGTCATCCACGACGAGCATGGTGGGCCTGTGTCGCGCCATGAGGCCGCGTCACCGCCCTTCCGTGGGGCGAGCCGCCATGCGCCGCATTGTATCCGAGCCGCGCCGCGAAGGAAGAAAAACGATGCGGGAACGATGCTTCGGTTGCCCGCTTACGGAGCCTTCCACTAGGATGGGCGCCACTCGAGGACGAGCCCGGCTGCCGCGAAGCCCGGCACCCACGGAGGCGATCGCATGGCACCGCCCGATTCCGATTCCGAAGTCGCCGAGAGACTCTCGGTCGAAGACCTCCGGGAGGTCTGGAATCTCCTCGTCCCCGAGGACCGGATCGAGAGCTTCCGGGCGCTGCCCCGCCCCGAGGCCGAGGATCTCTTCCTCGAGCTCTCCGCGCGGGACCAGACCGAGTTGCTCCTCGCCCTGCCCGGGCCCGAGCGCCGCTCCTGGGTGCGTCTCCTCCCGCCCGACGACGCGGCCGACCTGATCCAGGAGGCCGGCGCCGAGCACCGCGAATCGCTCCTCCAGCTCCTCGACGATCCCACGCGGAAGGACGTCCACGCGCTCCTCGCCTACGCCGAGGACGACGCGGGCGGATTGATGAATCCCCGCTACGCGCGCGTGCGGCCCGAGATGAGCGCCGACGAGGCTCTGACCTATCTCCGCCGGCAGGCCAGCGAGCAGACCGTGTCGCTGCCCTACGCCTACGTGCTCGGACCGGATCAGAAGCTGATGGGCGTCGTCTCCTACCGCGAGCTCTTCCTCGCGCGTCCCGAGCAGCGCGTGCAGGACGTCATGCGCACCGATCTCGTGACCGCGCCGGAATCGATGGATCAGGAGGAGCTCAGCCGGCTCTTCACCGAGAGCCGCCTCATCGCGATCCCCGTCATCGACGCCGAGGGACGGATGAAGGGGATCGTCACCCTCGACGACATCGTCGACGTGGTCCGCGAAGAGGCCACCGAGGACATCCAGAAGATCGGCGGTACCGCGGCCTTCGACGAGCCCTACCTGCGCCTCAGCGTGAGAGAGATGATCATCAAGCGGGCCGGGTGGCTCTCGGTCCTCTTCCTCGGCGAGAGCATGACCGCGGCCACGATGGGGTACTTCGAGCAGGAGATCGCTCGCGCGGTGGTGCTCGCGCTCTTCGTCCCCCTGGTCATCTCGAGCGGCGGCAACTCCGGCGGCCAGGCGACCACCCTGGTGATCCGCGCCATGTCGCTCGGCGAGGTCCGCCTCCGCGACTGGTGGCACGTCATGCGTCGCGAGATCTTGTCGGGGCTGGGCCTTGGCACCATTCTCGCCGTGATCGGGATCGTGCGAATCATGGTCTGGCAGGCGATCTTCCACTCGTACGGCGAGCACCACCTGCTGATCGCGCTGACCGTCGCCGTGAGCCTGGTCGGCGTCGTGATGTGGGGAACCCTGGTGGGTTCGATGCTCCCCTTCATCCTCCGCCGCCTGGGCCTCGACCCCGCGACCGCGTCCGCACCCTTCGTCGCCACGCTCGTCGACGTGACCGGACTGATCATCTATTTCTCGGCGGCGCGGGTGTTCCTGGGTGGCGTGCTGCTGTAGTCGGACTACGGAACGAAGACGGTTTCTCCCGCCTGTTCCTCGGCGTGGAACGACGATCGGACGAGGGGACCGGACGCGACCTGGCGGATGCCGAGGGACAGGCCGTACTCGCGGTAGTGGCGGAACTCGTCGGGGTGGACGTAGCGCTCCAGCGGAAGGTGCGAGCCCGACGGCGGGAGGTACTGCCCCACGGTGACCATGGAGACGCCGTGGTCGCGCAGATCGCGCAGCAGTTCATCCACTTCGTCCTGCGTTTCGCCGACTCCAACCATCACCCCCGACTTCGCGGGGATATCCGGCGTCCAGGTCGCCACGTTCTTCAACAGCTGCAGCGACCGCTCGTAGCGGCCCGCGGGGCGGACCCGCTTGTACAGCCGCTTCACCGTCTCCATATTGTGATTCAGGACGTCGGGCTTGGCGTCGAGCACGGTGCGGAGCGCGTCTTCGTCCCCCAGGAAATCGGGGATCAGCACTTCGACCCGCGCGCCGGGGATCGCCCCGTGAATCGCGCGGATCGTCTCGGCGAAGTGCATAGCACCGCCGTCCGGCAGCTCGTCGCGATTCACCGACGTGACCACGATGTAGTGGAGGCCGAGCCGCCGCGACGCGTCCGCCACCCGCGCCGGCTCCTCGGGATCAACCGGGAGCGGCTTTCCGTTCCGGATGTCGCAGAAGGGGCAGGAGCGCGTGCAGACGTTGCCCAGGATCAGGAACGTCGCCGTATGCCGCGAGAAGCAGTCGCCGATGTTCGGGCAGTTCGCGCTCTCGCAGACGGTGTGCAGGTCCAGCGTCCGGAGGATCGACTTGGTCTCGAGGTAGTTCCGGCCCGTCGGGATGCGCGCGCGGAGCCAGTCCGGGCGGCGCACGGGAAGCGGATCCCCGCTCTGGCGCTCGTAGCTCCGGAGCGGCTTCCGTTTCTCGCCGGCCTGAACACGGCGGTCGGACGGGAGCGTGAGCGAGATGGCCGTGCCCGAGATGGGATGGCGCGGCACGTCCGAAGCGGCCGCGCGATCCCGCGCGGCCCCGTCCGGTCCCGTCCCCGTGCGCTCGGCATCAGACATGGATCGCTCGTCCCTCGGTTCCAAACATCGCCTCCATCGTCGCCTCGGCCAGCGTCGGATGCGCGTGCACGACATTGGCCAGCTCCTCGGCGGTCGCCTCGAAATGCCGGGCCACCACCGATTCCGCGATCTGCTCCGTGGCCTGGACCCCGATGATGTGGACGCCCAGGATCTCGCCGGTCGCCGCGTCCGCGACCGCTTTCACGAAGCCGTCGCCCTCTCCGAGGATACTGGCC
>DASSLZ010000120.1:0-2817 GCA_035689165.1 Candidatus Eiseniibacteriota bacterium
GATCCCTACGTCGAGCAGAACAGCTACGTGGACGTGGGGCAGACGGTCTGCATCGTGGAAGCGATGAAGCTCATGAACGAGATCGAATCGGACGTGAAGGGGCGGATCGCCCGCATCCTGGTCGAGAACGCCCAGCCGGTCGAATACGGGCAGATCCTCTTCCTCGTGGAAACCGACGGGTCCGCCGAGCGGGCGGCCTAGGAGAATCGATGAACATCAAGCGCGTCCTGCAGCAGATGGTGGAGATGAAGGCGTCCGACCTCCACGTGAAGGTGGGCACCAAGCCCACCGCCCGCGTGCATGGTCTGCTCGTCCCGATCGACGAGCCGGCCCCCTCGCAGGCCGACCTCGAGGCGGTCGTGGACCAGATCCTCACCCCGAAGCAGAAGAAGGTCTTCGAGGAGACGAAAGAGGTCGACTTCGCCTTCGGCGTCACCGGGCTCGCGCGTTTCCGCACGAACTTCTATCAGCAGCGCGGCACGACGGCGATGGTCTTCCGGCAGGTGCCGGCCACGGTGCCGGCGTTCGAGGAGCTGAACCTCCCGCCCGTCATCGAAGAGCTGGCCGCCCGCCCCCGCGGGCTGGTCCTGGTCTGCGGCACCGTCGGCAGCGGCAAGTCGACCACGCTCGCGGCGATGCTCGACTCGCTGAACCGCCGCGAGGCGCGGAACGTGATCACCATCGAGGACCCGGTCGAGTTCCTCTTCCGCGACAAGAAGTGCACGATCAGCCAGCGCGAGATCGGTCTCGACACCGCGACGTTCGCCGAGGGGCTGCGGCATATCCTGCGCCAGGACCCGGACGCCATCATGATCGGCGAGATCCGGGACGCCGAGACGATGCGCATCGCGCTCATGGCCGCGGACACCGGGCACCTCGTCCTCTCCACGCTGCACACCGTGGACGCCACGCAGACCGTGAACCGCATCATCTCCTTCTTCCCGCCGCACCAGCACGAGGAGATCCGCTTCATGCTGGCGGGAACGCTCCAGGCGGTGATCGCGCTGCGCCTGGTGCCGCGCTCCGACCTCGAGGGCCGGATTCCCGCGGCCGAGGTGATGCTGGTCACGGCCACCATCCGCGAGTACCTGCAGGACCCCGACAAGACCTCGCTCATCAAGGCGGCCATCGCCGAGGGCGTCTCCCAGTACGGGATGCAGACGTTCGACCAGTCGATCATGAAGCACTACACCGAGGGAAAGGTGTCGCTGGAGAACGCGCTGCGCTACTGCTCCAATCCCACCGAGTTCGAGCTGCGCGTGAAGGGCATCCACGCCACGTCGGACGAGAGCTGGAAGAGCTTCGAGCGGAAGGAAGAAGTCGTCTAGCGCCCCATGTTCAAGAAGATCCTGATCGCGAACCGCGGCGAGATCGCGCTGCGGATCATCCGCGCGGCCCGCGAGCTGGGGATCGAGACGGTGGCCGTCTATTCCGAGGCCGACCGCGACTCCCTCCACGTGCGGCTGGCCGACGAGGCGGTCTGCATCGGCCCGCCCCCCTCGGCCAAGAGCTATCTCAACATCCCGCGCATCATCAGCGCCGCCGAAGTCACGGCCGCCGACGCCATCCACCCCGGCTACGGCTTCCTCTCCGAGAACGCGCACTTCGCGGAGATCTGCGAGACCTGCAAGATCCGCTTCATCGGCCCCACGTCGGAGATGATCCGGAAGATGGGGGACAAGGCGGAGGCGCGGCGCACGATGATGGCCGCGGGCGTGCCGATCACGCCGGGGAGCGAAGGGGTGATCGACTCCGTGGACGAGGCGGAGCGCGTCGCCAAGGAGCTGGGCTTCCCGGTCATCATCAAGGCCGCGGCCGGCGGCGGCGGGAAAGGGATGCGGATCGCCACGGACGAGGCGTCGCTCCAGAACGGGATCCGCATGGCCCAGGCCGAAGCGGAGGCGAACTTCGGGTCGGGCTCGGTCTACCTGGAGCGCTACGTCCAGAGGCCGCGGCACATCGAGGTGCAGGTGCTGGGCGACCGGCACGGCTCGATCGTGCACCTGGGGGAGCGCGAGTGCTCCATCCAGCGGCGCCATCAGAAGCTGATCGAGGAATCGCCCAGCCCCGCGCTCACGCCGGAGCTGCGCGCGAAGATGGGGCAGGCCGCCGTCAAGGGCGCCGCCTCGATCCGCTACGAGGGGGCCGGCACGATCGAGTTCCTGCTCGGCCCCTCGGGCGAGTTCTATTTCATGGAGATGAACACGCGGATCCAGGTGGAGCACCCCGTGACCGAAGAGGTGACGCGGCTGGACCTGATCAAGGCGCAGATCGCCGTGGCCGCCGGGGACCCGCTCCCCTGGAAGCAGGAGGAGATCCGGATGGAGGGACACGCGCTCGAGTGCCGGATCAACGCCGAGCGTCCCGACCAGAACTTCCAGCCCTCGCCGGGCCTGGTCCGCTACTTCCATGCGCCGGGTGGCCCCGGCGTGCGGGTGGACAGCCATCTCTATTCGGGCTACACGGTGCCGCCCCACTACGACTCGATGGTCGCGAAGATCATCTGCTGGGGACGGGACCGGGCGGAGTCGGTCGCGCGGATGCGCCGCGCGCTGGAGGAGACGGTGGTGGACGGCATCGACACCACGCTCGCGTTCCACATCCGCGTGCTGGACGACGAGAACTTCCGCAAGGGAGAGATCCACACCGGCTTCATCGAGGAATTCCTCACGCGCGAGCGGGCGGCCGCGGCGTGAGTCCCCGCACGTCGAAGGTCGAGGCCGGCGCGAACGAGGGCGGCGGTCTGAAACGGATCGACGTCTTCTTCACGCCCTCCGCAGCGTCCGAGCGATCGCACCTGGAAGGACGCTCGATCGT
>DASSLZ010000121.1:0-3699 GCA_035689165.1 Candidatus Eiseniibacteriota bacterium
GGCGCTGGTCCTCTGGGGCCGGGACCGGTCCCGCGAGGACGACTCGGAGAACGCCATTCGCGCCGCCCTGGCGATGCGGGATCGCGTCCTCGCCGAGTCGCGCAAGGTGCTGGGGGCTGCGTGGGAGCCCACCGAAGAGAACCCGCTGCCCTTTCTGGCCGGCATCACGACCGGCCCCGTTCTCCTGGAGCGCGAGTCGGACAGCGGGAGCTACACCGCGAGCGGCGCGCCGATCACCCTGGCGGGCCGTCTCAAGGACGCGGCACCTCCCGGCGGAATCCTCGTCGCGCACGAAACCTTCACGCTCGTGCGCGGCGTCTTCACGTTCACGCAGCGGGAGCCGCTGCGCGTTCGCGGGCGGAAGGAGCCGATCGAGGTCTACCTCGTCACCCAGGTGAAGCCGCGCGCGTTCCGCCTGCGGGCCCGGGGCATCGAGGGCGTCGAGACGAAGATGATCGGGCGCGAGATCGAGCTGCGCCTGCTGCAGGAAGCGCTGTCCTTGACCCTGGAGGACGGCGAGACGCAGGTCGTCACGGTGGTGGGCGAGGCGGGCGTGGGAAAGTCCCGGCTGCTCTTCGAATTCAGCAGCTGGATCGACCTGCAGGAGACGACGGTCTGGTTCTTCCAGGCGCGCGCCACGCAGCCCTCGATGCTTCAGCCCTACTCGCTCGCGCGGGACCTCTTCTCCTTCCGGTTCCGCATCCTCGACTCCGATCCTCTCTCCGTGGTGCACGAGAAGTTCGTGAAGGGGATCGAGGAGTTCCTGGGTCAGGGCTCCGAGCGGAAGGCCCACTTTATCGGGCAGCTCGTCGGGTTCGACTTCTCGGCCATGCCCGACGTCGAGTCGGCGCTGAAGGAAGGGGACGCGTTCCGAAGGGAAGCGCAGGGCTACCTGGGCGAGCTCTTCACCACGGCATCCAAGGTGCACCCGGTGATGATCCACATCGAGGACATCCACTGGGCGGACGACCGTTCCCTGGACCTCGTGAACAATCTCGTTCGCGACAACACCGATCTTCCGCTCTTCGTGCTCTGCATGGCGCGCCCCAGCCTCTACGAGCGCCGCCCGCAGTGGGGCGAGGGGCAGCGGTTCCACGAGCGGATCCAGCTGGAGCCGCTCTCGCAGCTCTCCAGCCGGCGCCTGGTTCGAGAGCTTCTCAAGAATGTCCCGGAAGTGCCTACGGCGCTTCGGGATCTAGTGGTCGATCGTGCCGACGGCAACCCCTTCTACATCGAGGAGCTGATCAAGGCGCTGATCGACGACCGCGTGATTCTGAAAGGGGAGGAGAGCTGGTCGGTCGACACGACGCGGCTCTCGTCGGTGCGCATCCCCGCCACGTTGACCGGCGTCCTCCAGGCGCGCCTGGACACGCTTCCGGCACCCCTTCACCAGCTCCTGCAGCGCGCCTCCGTGGTCGGTCGCGTGTTCTGGGACGCGGCCGCCGTCCATCTCAGCCGCGAGACGGCGGGACAGAAGCCGGCCGAGGTGCAGGAGATGCTGGAAGAGCTGCGCGGCCGCGAGATGATCCTGCGCCGCGAGGAGTCCGGATTCGCCGGGACTGTCGAATACGTGTTCCGGCACGCCATCTTCCGCGACGTCACCTACGAGACGATCATCCCCCGGCAGCGGCGGGCGCTGCACAAGCTGGTGGGCGATTGGCTGATCGAGATCGGCGGCGAGCGTGCCGGGGAGCACACGCTGCTCGTGGCCGAGCACTACGCCCGCGCGGATGAGCCCTCACTGGCCGCCGGCCAGCTGATGAAGGCGGGGGAGCGCGGGCTGTTGCTCGCGACGTTCGAGGAAGCGACGACGCTTCTGGAACGGGCGCGGGGACTTCTCGCCGGCCCCGAGCACATCGAACAGCGGCTCGAGGTCGACATGCTGCGCGGCGAGGTGGAGGCCTACCGCGCGCATTACCCTGCGGCCTCGGAGATCTTCCAGTCCGCGCTTGCCGACGCCCGGAGCACGAAGAATGCGCGGATCCAGGCCCGTGCGCTGGGTCAGCTGGGGCGGATCGCCATGTGGCAGGGGGACGTCTCGACCGCGCTCCAGCGCATCGGAGAGGCGCTCGAGGCCTCGCGCGCGGCAGGCGACCGGGAATCGCTGATCTTCAACCTCCGCCAGATGGGAAACATGACCGTCCAGAGGGATCCGGAACGCGCGATCGAGTACCAGCAGGAGAGCGTGGATCTGGCCCGCAAGGCCGGCGATTCGAACGCCGTGGCCGCCGGGCTGAACTCCCTGGGAATCGCGTTCAATCTCAGCGGGCGCACGGAGGACTCCCGGCGAGCCTTCACGGAGGCGCTCGAGCTCAACCGCGCCATCGGTGATCGCAGCGGCCACGCCATGGTCCTCAGCAATCTGGCGGGTCTGCACGCGGGCGCGGGCGACTACGACAATGCCGAGCAGACGGCCAGGGAATCGATCCGGATCGCGCGCGAGATCGGGACCGTCGGGATGGTTCCGGCGGGGCAAGCGGTGCTCGTCGAGGTGGCCCTGCGGCGCGGGCGGGCTGCCGAGGCACGGGCGTTGCTGCGCGAGTTCGCGACGACCCTGCGCGCGCTCGGAGTTCCGCTGTATCCAGTGGCGTTCTTCTACGGGGTCCTGGAGCTCTTGACCGGGGAGCGGGCGCGAGGGCTGGCCTGGATCGGTTACGTTCGGGCCA
This sequence comes from Candidatus Eiseniibacteriota bacterium, assembly GCA_035689165.1. Classification (GTDB taxonomy): domain Bacteria; phylum Eisenbacteria; class RBG-16-71-46; order SZUA-252; family SZUA-252; genus DASQJL01. The sequence continues at coordinate 2,667 of DASSLZ010000121.1, forward strand.
ACGATCCGAACGAACGGGAGCTCGCGTTGGCCATCGATGCCTTCCGCGATCTCATCCGCGGCGGCGCCCCAGATGCGGAAGTGGAGGCCGCGATGAAAGCGGGCGAGAGCCTGACGCTCGAGGAAATCCTCGCCGAGGCGGAGCGGGAGTAGCGCCAGCCCCTCGCCCTCGGTCCAACCGGTTCTACAAAGCGAGCTGCCTGGCGCACACGACGTCGACCGCCAGGATGCCGGCCACGAACCCCGCCGACCACGCCACCCGGTCGCGCCGCTCCGAGGCAGGCACCGCCGCGCCGAGCATCGCCAAGTCGATGACGTCGCCCACCACCCGCGCCCACATCCACCGCACCGGCTGACCCTTCGTGAGAATGCCGATCCCGGCCGTGATCTCGCGCATGCCCATGGCCCGGATCACGCGGTCCCGGCGGGGAATGCCCAGGAACTTCGCGACCGCTCCTGGAGCCGTGGTCTCGACCGCTCCGAGCCCGAGGCTGAACCAGCCGAGCGCGTTGGCCATCCGCTCGCCGGGAGCCCTCCCGTTGTCGACCTCCGCATCGTCGTATTCGCTCTGTTCACGGTAGGGCGCCTGCGCGCGGCCGCTCCGCTCGATGGTGTTCTTCATGACGATCTCCTTTCTGTTGTTCCCGGCGCGAGCACGAAACTCTCTCTCGCGTCCCGAAGACCGTCCGGAAGGTGCAATGATCATTCCATTCGTGAAGATCGGGTGCGCGTCCAGGCCCCGAACATGATCGGCAGGATGTGAATCCCCTGGACGCGCGCGACGTCCTCGCGAAGACGACCCGCGAGCGTGTCCACCTGGACCTCATCCGGGTCGACGCCGGCCCGCTGCTGCAGCATGGGCATCAGGCTGCGCAGGGTGTCGGCCAGGTACTCGTAGCCCGGCCAGTCGCTGCCGCCGCCCGCGGGCGCCTCCACCAGGAACTGAGGCTCCGGGAGACCCGCGGCAACGAAGGTTCGGAGCAGCTTGGTGCCCATTCGCATCTCGGCTCCAGGGCCCTCGCAGGGATGGATGC
>DASSLZ010000122.1:0-9517 GCA_035689165.1 Candidatus Eiseniibacteriota bacterium
CCGCGCCCAGGAAGCCGCTCGAATCCAGCCGGGCCAGGATCTCCCGGTGCAGCCCCGCAGCCTCCCGGGTGTTGCCTGTCGCCCGGAGCGCCTCGGCCAGCATGCTGAGCGCCTGCTCCCGGTTCGACTCATCGGGCGCCGCCTCGGCCGCCGCGGGGGGAGCCGCGGTGTGCGCCTCGCGCGCGGGCGCCGACGCGGCCACCATCTCGCCGCCGGGGCGGCGGATCCGGATGGTCGAAAACCAGCGGCGCACCTCGACCTCGGCCAGGTCCTCCTCGCGCATGAGCTTCACCAGCTCGGTGATCTGCCTGCGAAGGTTCATCGCCCGTATCCTCGTCCTCGCTTGCCGGCGCGGAGCAGCGCGTCGAGGGCCCGAAGGCCCAGCTCGTAGCTCATGGCGCCCAGTCCCATGATCACGCCGCGCACGGCGGAGCCGGTGAGGCTGGTCTGCCGCTCCCGCTCGCGCGCGTAGAGATTGGTGAGGTGCACTTCGACGACCGGGATCGTAACCGAGCGGAGCGCGTCGGCGAGCGCCAGGCTGGTGTGCGTGAACGCCGCGGGGTTCAGCAGGCAGCCGTCCGCCTCGTCCATCGCGATCGTCAGGCGGTCGATCAGCGCTCCCTCGTGGTTGGTCTGGAAGCTGGTGACGTTCAGGTTCAGCTCCTCGCCCAGCGCGGCGAGCCGCTTGTCGATGGCCGCGAGCGCGTTCTTGCCGTAGAGCTCGGGTTCGCGGCGTCCCAGAAGACCCAGGTTCGGTCCGTGGAGCACCCAGACGTCCCGCGTTCCCGCCATCAAGCCCCCCCGCCCAGCCGGCGGAGCCAGTCCTCGAACGCCGAGCGATTCCCGCGCACCGGCTCGTCGGGCGGCGCCGGCGTGCTCGGCGCGCTCGGAGCCCGTCCGGCCGAAGACCCGGGCGACGAGAACGCGGGCCGCGGCGGAGCGTCGGGCTCGGGGAGCGCGAGGTCGGGCGCGGGCGGCGAGACGTCGGACGGCGCGATGCCGGACGGCGGGAGGTCGGACGGAGCGATGCCGGACGACGCGACGTCGGACGCGGGAGCGCGGGACGCGGGAGGCGCGGGCGTGGCCATGGGGCGCTCGGGCATCGCCGGCGCGTCCAGGCTCAGCTCCTGGAAGCTCCGCGCGCGATCGCGATCGGATCCGGACGCGGCCGACTCCTCCCCGAAGGTCTCGATCGTCCGAAGTCCCAGGCCGAGCGCGGAGAGGTGCTCCTCTTCGCGCGGCAGGCGCACCGGGTGCCAGCCCAGGTCTCCCTGGCCGACGACCACGTCGGCGGGACAGACGTCGGCGTACTCGCCCGAGGTGATCTGCTGGAGCGCGGTCTGGGATTCGAGATCGCCGGGATCGACGCGGCAGACGGCGCGGTAGAGCTCGACCGAGCGGGCGTGCCGCCCCTCGTGGGCCAGGATCCCCGCGAGCGCCTTCAGCGCGGAGACGTTCTCGCGATCGAGCGCGAGCGCCGCTTCGAACGAGGAACGCGCCTCGTTCAGGCGGCCATCGGCCAGATAGCAGCGGCCGAGGACGATCGCATCGCCGACCCCGTGTCCGGGCCGGTTCTGCCGCGCCTCGCAGAGGCGGATCGCCTCTTCGACGCGCCCCTCCTCGCGAAGGCGCTCGGCCAGCGGCAGATAGAGCGCGGTCGAGGGATCGCGCTCTACCATTTCTTCCAATCGTTTCGTACGGGTTTCGGCGAGTTGGTCGGGCATGGTCTCCCCACGCTCAGGATCGCATGACGAGGCTTTCGACGACGCGCCGAAGGGAGGTAAGCGACGACAACTCAAATATTTCGGCGCTGCCGATCGCGGGGCACAATACCACTCGGAGACGCGTCCGTCCACGCTTCTTGTCCCTCGCGAGCGCATTCCAGAAGCGCTCGCCGGGAAAACGCGGGAGCCGGGTCGGGAGCCCAAGCCTGGCGATCAGCCGCTCGGTCTCCTGCGCGTCGACCGGATCGAGTCCCGCGTGGAGCACGCTCATCCGGAGCGCGGCCACCATGCCCACGGCGACCGCCTCCCCATGCTGGTAGAGACGGTAGCCGCCCGCCGCTTCGAGCGAGTGGCCGACGGTGTGGCCGAAGTTGAGCTCGCGGCGAAGCCCCGTGTCGCGCTCGTCCTGCTCGACGTACCACGCCTTGGTGGCCGCGCATTCGCGCAGGATCGGCGCCAGGGAGGCGGCGGCCGCGTCGCGGGCCGCGCGCTTGCCCGCGAGCGACTCGGCGATGGCGTCGAGGCGGCGCAGGATCGCCGGCCGGCGGATCATCCCCATCTTGACCACCTCCGCCAGCCCCGAACGGAAGGCGCGGCCCGGGAGCGTGGCGAGCGCTTCGGGGTCGGCGAAGACGGCGCGCGGCTGGTGGAAGGCGCCGAGGAGGTTCTTCCCCGCGGCCAGGTTCACGCCGGTCTTCCCCCCGATCGCCGCGTCGGCCTGCGCCAGGGTGGTCGTGGGAAAGGCGATCCACGGAAGCCCGCGCGTGTAGGCCGCGGCGGCGAATCCCGCCGTGTCGGAGACGACGCCGCCACCCAGCGCCACGACCACCGCCTCGCGTGTCAGGCCCGCGCGCGCCCATCCCTCGGCCAGTACCTGCACGGTCTCGAACCGCTTCGATCCCTCGCCCGGAGCGATCGTGGTCCGGACGACGCGGAATCCGGCGCGGCGGAGCGAGGCCTCGACCCGGGCACCGTAGAGGCGCGCGACCGTGCGATCGGTCACCAGCGCCACGCTCCGCCCGCGGGCCCCGGCGCGTCCACCCCGCGCGCGCCGCGCGCGCCCGCGCGGTTCTTCGAGGGCCGCGCGCACGCACGCGCCGGCGCGCGCGAGCAGCCCGCGCTCGACGCGCACCACGTACGACGACGCGGCGCCGCGCACGCGGACGCGGATCGCGCGGGATTTCGATCGGGATGAAGGGGAGCGGACCGACATGGACGGTCGCAGGCTAGCACACGCCGCGGGGAGACTTCACCAAACGCCGCGAAATCTAGCGATTCTGGCCCAGCGAATCGGACGCTTCCATCCCCCGGAGGCGCTCTTCCAGGGCCCGCTGTTCCTCGCGCAGCTTGAGCAGGTGCTCCCGAAGCGCCTTCTTGTCGGCGGCGTTCAGGGCGGGCGGCGCCTCGGAGCGCGCCGCTCCCTGCGGGCGGGGGCCGGTGATGTTGGAGCCCACGACGATGCGGAGCGGAAGGATCTCGGCGTCGCGCAGGATGGTCACCTCGGTGTCGTACCCGGGACGCAGCGTGGCGACCATGGAGACCAGCTCCTCCGCGGAGCGCACTTCCTGGCCGTCCATCGCGAGGATGTGGTCCCCGACGCGGACGCCCGCGACGGCGGCCGGACTCCCGGCGATCACGTCGTCGACGCGCACGCCGAGCGTGTCCTCGGGAGACACCGGGCCCCGCTTCAACCGGATGCCCAGGAAGCCGCGCTGCACGGTGCCGTGCTCGCCCAGATCGGCGACGATCCGCTCCACCTGATCCACCGGAACGGCGAGGAGCACCCCGCCGGTCGGGGGCCTTCCCGGCCGCTCGGGATCGCCGACGCGCGAGCTCTCGCCGGCGTTGGGACCCTGGAGCCCGCGGCCCACGACCAGCGCCACCCACTCGCCGTCCTCGTTCACGACGGCGCCGCCGGCCGAGGCCGGGTAGCCGGGCGCGTCGATCTCGATCACGTCGCCCGAGTAGGGAAAGTCCACCCGCTCGCCGCGGCCGACGACCTGTCCGATCGCGGCCTGCGGGCGGGACACGGTGATGTTCGAGATGACCGCCACCCAGGTGCCGACCGCGAGCGATTGCGGAGCCGCGCGGCGGAGCGTGTGGAGGACCGGCTCTTCCAGCCGGAACACGGCGAGGTTCGACTGGCGGTCCACGCCGCGCAGGACGGCGCGGCGCTCGACGCCGCCGCCCAGCATCACGTGCACGTCGCCGTTGGGGAAGGCGAGGCCGGCGGTGGTGACGATGTCGCGCTCGTTGGTGGCGACGCCGGTGCCGATCAGGCGCTTGCGCTTCACGCCCGCGGGCGCGCTGTGCTGCGCCTCGGGAACGGCGACGATGGTCAGGATGGAAGCCTGGAGCGAGTCGAGCACGCCCAGGAAGGGGCTCGATTCGGGGCGGAGCGGGCCGGGCGCGGCGGAGGCGGCGGCGCCCCCGAGGAACGGCGCGGCGAGAATTGCGAGTCCCGCCGCGGCGGCGCGGAGCTTCATCGCGGCGCTAGGCCCGGTGCTTCGATCAGAACGTGATGTACACGTCATCGGTGGTGCGACCCGAGACGGGCACGATCGAGTGAACTCCGTCTTCCCCGGAGCGATTCAGGTAGAACTGATCCAGGATGTACTCGTCCTGGTACGGGGCGTTGATCCGGGCGGAGTCGGCCGATCCCGACGCGGCGGCCGTTCCTTCCAGCGCGGCCGGAACGGAGCCCGTGCGGGACGGCGCCACGCGCGCGGGCGTGGGAGCGGAAGCGACCACGTCGCCGGCGGGAGCCGCGGGCGTCGTGACGGCGCTCGAGGGAGCCGGAACGTTGGAGGTCGCGGTCTGTTCGGTCTTGGGAGTCGTGCCCGCGATCTTGCTGCCGCCGTTGGGAGCCGCGTCCTGGCCGGGGTTCACGAGCAGGAACGCGATCCAGAGCGCGCAACCCGCGGCGCCGGCCAGGAACACCGGACGGAGCCGCGCCGGGGCGAGATGCTCCGAAATCCACTCGATCAGGCCGGGGCGCATGGCTTCGCCCGAACGGATGCGATCCATGATCTCTTCCTCGAACGCGGGACCCGTCTCATAGGACGGGAGCGTGCTCAGGAGATCCACCGTGACGCGCAGCTCCTGCACCGCGGCCGAGCAGCGCGCGCATTCCTCCAGATGACTCTCGAGGGAAAGGCGCTCCCTCTGGCTCAGCTCGTCTTCGACGAACGACGAGAAGAGATGTTCCGCGGACCGGCAGTTCATACGTCCTCCAGTTTCAAGTAGGGCTTGAGCCGTTCCTTGAGCATCAGTCGCGCGCGGTTGATCCGCGATCGCACGGTCCCGCCGGGGATGCGGAGGATCTCGCCGACTTCCTCGTAGCTGAGTCCTTCCACGTCCCGGAGCACGACCGCCTCGCGATAGCGCGGGGGGATTTTGCGAAGCGCCTCGGCGACCTTGTTCTGTATTTCACGCGCATTCAGATCCGCGTCGGGCAGCGGCTTCCAGTCGGGGAACGGGAGCCCCTGCCCGCCGGACTCCTCGTCCATGGCGTCCAGGCTGTACGTGCCGCGGTGCCTTACCCTGCTCCGGATCTCGTTCTTCGTGAGATTGACGGCGATCGTGAAGATCCACGTCGAGAACTTGCCGCTCTTGCGGTAGCGCTCCTTGTTGCGGAAGACGCGGAGGAAGACCTCCTGCGCGATCTCCTCGGCCCGGTCCCGGTCGTTGATGAACCGACAGACCAGATTCATGATTCGAGAGCGGTAACGCTGCACGAGGGTGCGGAAGGCCGCCTCGGAGCCTTGGGCACACCGCTCCATGACGTCTTCATCGCTGAGCTCGGCGAGAGGGTCGAGCTTTTTCAATCGCAAGGACTCGATGGGCACGTTCGGCTCCGGACTAGCCCTAGGTACCCCGCCCCGGGAGGGCAGGTTCCTGCATTCCCGGGGGTTAGCGATCCTGGAAGAGGGTGAGGCCTCCGGCCGGGCGAGGGCGTCCGCCGCGGGCCTTGGATTCCGCGTCGCGGGCCTCGGCGTCCAGGCGAAGGCTCCTGCAAACCTTTGCCAAAGCGCGGTTTGCTTCGTAGGAGGTCTCGGGACAGGCGGAGGCGGAGCGGAGGGACTCCCGGGCCAGCTCCAGCTGTCCCCGGTCGCTCCGGAGCTTCCCCAGGAGCAGCAGGGCGCGCCCGTTTCGGGAATTCAGGCGGACCGCACGCTCCAGGGTAGCCATGGCGTGCTCCTCCCGGCCCTGCGACAGCTCCGCCGTGGCAAGGAAGAACAGGCACTCGGAGGTCTCCTTCCCCAGGCCGCGCATGCGTTCGAACGCCCACTGGGCGACCAACGAGTCCCCGATGACGGTCGCGGCCGAGCCCAGTTCCTCGAAGGTCGAGGGGCTCGAGATTCCGCGGGAGGCCGAATCGCGGATCAGGGCCACCGCTTCGTCCGGGTAACCGAGCAGAGAGTAGCACAGGCTCGCGGTCAGGACCTGACGCGGGGTGTCGAGACGCGCTGACCGCGCGCGCTCGAGCGTCTCCACCCCGCGCGCGCGATCCCCCACGCGAATCTCGAGATAGGCCACGACCAGCGACTCCTCCCGCGAGAGCGTGCGTCCGGGCACCAGCGTGCGGTAGCACTCCAGCGCTTTCCGATCCTCGCCCAGGGAGACGTACGCGCGGGCGCGAACCGGCATCGCGCGCGGGTCCCCCTTCAGGGGACGGACGGTGTCGAGCGCCTCGGGGTAGCGCCCCTCGCGAACCAGGGCCTCTCCCGTCTCGGCGCGCAGGTCGGCGGCGGGCATCGGGCCCGCGTCGGCCCACGCCTCGAGCTGCCGGAACGAGTCCTTCTTCCCCATGCGGACCAGGAAGGCACCATACGCGGCGATGTCCGTCGGCCGCGCCGTGGACTGGAGCGCCAGGGTGCGGAGGAGGCGCTCTTCCAGGACCGGGTCGTCGGTGCGCTGCGCGAGCGTGACGCCCAGGTGCAGCACGCGCGGGTCGTCGGACCGCAGCTCCAGGGCCAACTGAAGGGCCTGCGACGCTTCCTCCAGCCGGCCATCCTCGAGCGCTAAGCCGAGGATCCCGGTCGCGATCCACGCAAAGTCGGGCAGGAGCTCGTCGGTCCTCTTCAGATCCGCGAGGGCGGCGTCATAGCGGCGGGAAAGCTCGTGGGCCAGCGCCCGGAGGGCGTACGCCTCGGGCGGGGCGCCCAGGATCCGGAGCGGGGGGGTCAGCGCCTGGGCGGCGATGTCGCTCTCCCCTCCGCGCAGGTGCATCCGCGCCACGAGCATGGCCGCCTCGAGATTCAGACTGTCCCGGGCCAGGGCCTTCTGCCCCCAGGAGAGGGCCTCGCTGTCCTGGCCGATGGTCTCGAGGAGGGTCGCCGCGCGCGCGCAACCGAAGGCGCTCCCGGGGTCTGCCGTCGCCAGCGATTCCGCCCACTGGATGGCCGCCTCCCCGTCCCCGGCAGCCTCGGCCAGCTCGGAGCGGGTCAGGAGGTCGAGCAGAACCCCATCCGGCGGGGCCCCGGAAAGCGACGGGTAGCCGGATTCCATGCGCGAGGCGGCGTGTGCGACCGGGGGGACGAAGGCGGGCGCCGTGAAGCCGAGAACGAGAAGGAAGAGGCTCTGTCGAAGGCTGGTGGTCACGAATCGTCTCCCGAAAAAGGACGAGGAAGGCGGTCAGCCTTCCTCCCCTCTCGAGACGATGCGTGGATTATACCAGCCGGTGCCTACTCGCGCAAGCGTGCCGCCGCGTAGGGTGATCCGTGACCGGGCTCCGGCTTCTCGCTGCGCTCGCCGGAACGGTGGTCGTCGGAGCGGTGATCGTCCGAACGGTGGTCGTCGGAACGCTCCCGCTCGTGGGAAACGTCCTCATGGGACGGCTCATGCTCCCGATGGGACGGCTCGTGCTCCCGCGGCGCGTCGTAGCCCCGCGGCGCGTCGTGATCGCCCGGCGATTCGTAATCCCGCGGCGCTTCGCGATCGCGCGGGGACTCCTCGTGCACCGGCTCCCGCTCGAACTCGCGCGGGGTTTCGCGCTGCGGCGATTCCCGGTCGCGGTCCCGATCCCGCGAGCGGCGGCCTCGACGCTCGCCTCCCTGCGTGTGGCGTCCGTGACCTCCGCCGCTCGTGCCGTGCGCCGGTGCGGCACCCGAAGCGGGTCCCACATGCGGCGTCCCGATCGCGGAGACGGCTTCTCCCTCGCGTCCGCGCCCGTTCCGGCGGCCACGTCCGCCGCGGCGCCGGCGGCGCCGATCGCCCGCGGCCGCGCCCTTGTCCGCGACCTCGCCGTCGGCGGCCTTCTCCTTGACGGGATTGGCGAGCTTCTCGAAGTGGAAGAGCGCGTCGCGCGCCGCTTCCTGCTCCGCTTCCTTCTTATTGCTCCCGTGCCCGCGGCCGTAGGTCTTCCCGCTGACGACGACCTCGACCGTGAACATCTTCTGATGGTCGGGGCCGTACTCGCTGGAGATCCGGTACTGCGGATGGGTCTTGAACTCGCCCTGCACGTACTCCTGCAGCATGCTCTTATAGTTGGCGAGATTCGCGTCGCTCAGGATGGCGTTCACCTCGCGCAGGAGGAGCCGCTCCGTGAGCTTCCGCGCCGGCTCGATCCCTCCGTCCAGATACATGGCGCCGATCACCCCTTCGAGGGTGTCGGCCAGGATCGAGGCGCGGTTCCGCCCGCCCGAGCCCTTCTCGGCGTCGGAGAGCAGGATGTAGTGCCCCAGCCCGAGCTGGTTGGCGGCGCGCGAGAGGATGACGCGGCTCACGAGGAGCGACTTCATCTTCGTCAGCTCCCCCTCGCGCAGCTTGGTGAATTTCTTGTAAAGGAACTCGTTCACGACGAGCCCGACGACGGAATCGCCGAGGAATTCCATCCGCTCGTTCGATTCGCCGCTCCGTCCGGGGGTGGCGTGGAGATAGGAGCGATGGGTCATCGCCTGACGCGCGAGCTGCGTGTTCTTGAAGTTGTAATGCAGGATTCGCTCGAGGCCCCGCAGATCGAAATCGCGATCGCGGGCGCTGCCTCGGGCGGGCGGCTTGGGGCCGTCCAGTCCCAACAGCTTTCGGATGAAGTTCACAGTGTTCGGAGCCGGGGTCGCCCGCGGGCTCCGCCTTATGCCACGGTCCTCGACAGCGCCAGGGTGACGTTGTGCCCACCAAAGCCCAGAGAATTGCTCAGGGCGGACTGCAGCTCGACCGGGCGTGCAGTGTTGGGGACGTAGTCGAGGTCACAGTCGGGATCGGGGTGCTCGTAGTTGATCGTCGGGGGAAGGCACTGGCTCTGGAGGGCGAGGACGCAGATGATCGTCTCGAGTCCTCCCGCCGCGCCCAGAAGATGGCCCGTCATCGACTTCGTCGAGCTGATCGCCAGCTTCTTCGCGTGTTCCCCGAACACCGACCTGATGGCTTGTGTTTCGAATTTGTCGTTGAGTGGCGTGGAGGTGCCGTGGGCGTTCATGTAGCCGAACGACTCCAGGGACAGTCCCGAGTCGCAGACGGCCGCCCGCATGGCCCGCGCCGCACCCTCACCCTCGGGGGCGGGCGCGGTCATGTGATGGGCATCTCCCGTTGCGCCGTACCCGACGATCTCCGCCAGAGCGGTCGCGCCGCGCCGCTTCGCGTGCTCGTATTCCTCGAGCACCAGAATGCCGGCGCCTTCCCCCATCACGAATCCGTCTCGTTCGGAATCGAAGGGGCGCGAGGCTCGGGTCGGTTCGTCGTTGCGCGTGGACATCGCCTTCATGGAGCAGAAACCGGCGAACGCGACGGGTGTGATCGGCGCTTCGCTGCCGCCCGTGATCATCACGTCCGCTTCGCCGCGCTGGATGATC
>DASSLZ010000123.1:0-4111 GCA_035689165.1 Candidatus Eiseniibacteriota bacterium
GAAGTGCGGGATGTAGGACCACCAGGAGCGGTAGCCCTCGGTGACGACGATGGAATCGCCCATCATTCGTCCCTGCGTCTCCGCCCACAGTTCGCCGAAGCGCTCCACGCTCAGCTCCCCCCTCTCGCGCCGCTCGGTGTGCGCCGCCTCCTCGAAGCGGTTCATGGCGATCTGGCGGAACACCGTCGCGATCATCCCCTCGAGACTCTCGGCCAGGAGCGCCAGCCGCGCGCCGGGGTCGGTCGTGCTCTCGAGCAGCTTTCCGAACGTCAGCGTCTCCCCGAACACCGAGGCGGTCTCCGCGATCGTGAGCGGCGTACTCTGGTGGAAGACCCCCTGGGGCCGCGCCAGGTAAGCGTGGATCCCGTGCCCCAGCTCGTGCGCCAGCGTGAGCACGTCGCGCCGCCGGGCCGTCCAGTTCAGCAGGACGTAGGGATGCGCCGAGGGCACCGTGTAGGAGCAGAACGCCCCGGTCTGCTTGCCGGGGCGCACGGGCGCGTCGATCCAGGGCTCGTCGAAGAACCGCTTCACGCCGGTCGCGAGCTCGCCGGAGAAGGAGCGGTACGCCTCCAGCACCAGCTCGCGCGACTCCTTCCAGCCATGCTGCGTCTCGTGCTCGGCGACCGACGCGTAGCGGTCGAAGTCGGCCAGGCGATCCAGCCCGAGCATCCGCGCCTTGAGCGTGTACCACCGCCGCGGAATGTCGTAGCGGCTCTCGATCGCCCCGATCAGCGCCTCGACCGACTCGTCGCTCGCTTCGTTGTCCAGGTTCCGGCTCTGGAGCCAGTTCGCGTAGCGGCGGTGCCGGTCGTCGATCGCCTTGTCGGAGAGGAGCGTGTTCAGGACGTACGCGCGGGTCCGGAGTCCCGGCTGGAGCGCCGCCGTCGTCGCCTCGGCCGCGGCGCGCCGCACCTCGCGGTCCGCGGAGTGGAGCCGCGCGAGCGCCTGCTCCAACCCCATCGTCGCGCCGTCGAGGGTCACGGTGATCGAAGAGGTCAGCTCTTCGAAGAGCCGTGTCCAGGCGCTCCGCCCCGTCACCCCCTTGTCGGCCAGAATCCGCTCCTCGGGCTCGGTGAGAAGGTGCGGATGGTGGCGCCGCGCCACGACGAGATGATGCCGGCAGAATTCGAGCGCCGGGTCGGCCAGGAGCGCTTCGGCGCGACGCGCCTCCAGGGCCGCCCACTCCAGCGTGACGAAGATCAGCTCGTTCGAGATCGCCGTGCCCCGCTCCTCGACGAGCGCGAGCAAGGCACCGCGCGCGGGATCTTCGGTGTTCTCCGCGAAGCGCAGTCCGGCGTAGTTCGAAGCGCGCCCGAGGCGGTCGGAGATCTCGGCGATCTCGCGCATCAGGGCCGCGAACGCCGCCGCGTCGAGGGTCGCGATGCGGCCGTGGTACGCGGCGGCGAGAGCCGTCGCGCGCCGCTCGGCTTCGTCCAGCAGGCGGTTCACGCCGGCGTCCCCGTCGCCCTGGACGAGCGGCTCCAGGTCCCAGGCGACGTCGGCGGCGGTGAGATCCAGATCGGCGGCGGTCACGGTGGTCATGGGGAGTTCCTCATGGAGCGGAGGGGACGCGTACCTCCCGATCGAGGGCCAGCTTCAACGCCGCCTCGAGCACCTCGTCGTGTCCCGCGCGGATGCCTTCGACCGTGGGATGGACGACGAGATCGGGAACGATCCCCACCTGCTGCGTCGGTGTGTGGTCGGGGTAGAAAACGCCGAGGCCGCTCATGGCGGCCCCCAGCCCTCCGGGCAGCCGGAGGGTCGAGACGTTGCCGTCGGCGCCGGCGGTGGTGCTGCCGACGACGATCGCGCCCGGGACCGCCCGGAACGCCATCGACGTGTACTCGGCGGAGCTCTGCGTCGCCTCGTCGACGAGAATGACGATCTTGCCTTCATAATGGGGTGCCGCGGGCTCGATCACGACCGGCCCCATCCCGAAGAACGCGCCGGGATTCGCGAGATCCGCCCGCGTGAAGCGGACGAACGGGGTCGGAGTGGCCACGAGGTGCTGCCCCAGCGCGAAGACCACGAACTCGCTCGGATAGTTCCGAATGTCGATCACGAAGCAGCGCGTTCCCGCCGCCTGCTGCACGTACGACGCGGCGTCCGCCGCGCGCACGGCGGAGAGCTTGAGATAGGCGACGTCGTCCGCCAGGCGGCGGAACGCCGGCCCAGGAAGGTCGTGGGTCGATCCCGCGCGGCCGTTCATGGTGCGCGACGAGTCGCGCTGGGCCAGGATTTCGTGGACGCCGTCCTCGCGCTCCACCGAGACGCGACACGCGCCGCAGGGGCCCTGGGTCGCCCAGCGTGAGATCTCGCGGCGCCGCGTCGGCTCGTTGGAGGCGGCGTAGTGCGGCGCCCAGGCGGCCGCGGCCGAATCGAGGGGCGCGCCGTCGAGCGCCCGGATGACGTCGCCGATGCGGAACCGGCTCGCGGGGCCGCGCACGGAATCGGCGAAGGCGCCGACCACGTAGCGGTCGCCCACCGGCCGCAGCGCGACCGGGAGACGGCAGCCGCCGCGGGGCGGGCGGACGTCGATCGCGTTCCATACGTTGGCATGGCCGTCCCGGATGCGGACCACGAGGTCGATCATCGCGAGGCGATACGCGTCCCGATCCGCGGCGTGGAGAAGTTTCGGGATGAACTCGGCCAGGACGCCGTCCCACGGCTCGCGGAGCAGATCGCGATCCGGGAACCAATACTCGATCACGTTCCAGAATCGGAAGAGCGCGAGCAGCCGGTAGCCCGCGTCGGGAGCGTCCAGAGCCTTGTAGCCGTTCTCGTTCGAGAAGTCGGGATTCGAAAGGCCGGTCAGGGAGGCGTAGTAGGCGTCGTCCCCCGTGGACCGGTCGCGGTAGATCCGCTCGAGCCGCGTCGAGAGATCCCGCGTGAGACGGCTCGTGCTGTGGATCCAGCCGATGGAGGGCGCGATCACGGCGGAGTCGGAAAGGGTCGCGCACGGCCGGCAGGGGGGCGGCATCCCCACGCGATCGATCCAGCGGACCATGGCGCGCGCCGCGGCGTCGCGCGTCCTGGCCTTCGCGACCGCCGGCAGGATGCGGAAGAGCTCGTAGTCCCAATTGAGCGCTCCGGCCGCCACCCGCGGATGGTGGACCTTGAGGAAGCCCCAGACCTTTCCCAGGAGCGCCAGGTTCTCCACCCGCGCGTCGAGCAGCTCCCGCTCGGTCAGGCGCGAGCCCGCGTCGAACTCGTGATCGGTCTCGGCGCCCGGCGGCGTCCGCACGACACGGGGCGCCTCGGCGATCGGTTTTCCGTCGACGAGGAGCCGCATCTCGTCCATCCACGCCGTGCCCGTCCCGACCAGGAGGCCGCCGAACACGATGCTCCGCGCCCGCGACTCCAGCGGCAGCGCCACGCGGTACTCGGTCCAGGGCGACGTGCCGGCGATGTGACGCTCCTCCATGTTGTCGAACTGAACCGAGCCGCCGCGCCCGTCCTCGCGCAGCCAGAGTCCCGCGAACCCCCGCACGTTCTCGGTGCGCAGCCACCCGCGGAGCTCGAGCGTGTCCCCCGCGAAGTCCGCGGGGATCTCCCGCGAAAAGGCGGAGAAATCGTCGGCGCTCGTGGAATCGCGATCGATCCGCGCCGCGGCGCGACCGCCGTGCGGCGCCCCGGGATCCCACCGCATCGGAGGCATCCAGACCCGCCACCCGGCGGGGGCTCCCGAGGGATCCGCGAACTCGAACGACAGGGTGTCGGCGACGGCGCCTGGGGCGGGGGCGGCAGCGCCTGGGGTGGCGGCGCCTGGGGTGGCCGCGGTGGCGCGAGCGGGCGTTGAAGCCGCTTCCATCGCGAGGAGGAGAAGGACGATGGCCGCCACGGATCCCTTCACTGCGCCACCGCCTCCAGGATGGAGACGCCGGCCTCGGTCTCGAGCTCCCGCTTCAGGGCGAAGCCGGCGGCCCCGAGCAGGCTCTCGTACTCGGCGCGGGTTCGCTGACGCCCGCCGAACAGAGCCATCATATGCACGTCGATCGTCTTCGCCATATCGGGCCCAGGCGTCTCGGGAACGATCATCTCGATCACGAGGAGCGTCGCCCCGGGAGCCGCGGCGCGCCGGACCGAGCGGAGAATGGCGGCGGCTTCCGGA
>DASSLZ010000124.1:0-11759 GCA_035689165.1 Candidatus Eiseniibacteriota bacterium
CCCGAGCACGCGACCCACTTCCCGCAGGATTCCTTTCCCTCGCGCCATCGCGTAGCGCCAGGCTGCCCTTAGCGCTACGCGGCATCCCCCGAGTAGATCGCCATGATCCGGTGCAAGAGTTGGATAGCCTCGGTCCTCTTCCGCTGGAACGAATTCCGCCCGATGATCGAGCCGAACCCGCCCCCGTCCCGGATGGCGCGTGCCTCCTGCAGCACGTCCTCGTCGCTGTCCTTCTTCGCTCCGCCCGAGAAGATCACGATGCGCCGGCCGTCGAAGGACGACTGGACCACGTGGCGCACCCGCTCGGCCAAGGTTCCGATCGGAATCGAGTACTTCTCGTAGACCTTCTTCGCCTCCGTCTGCTCGAGATGAGCGGTGGGGAGCTTGACCTTGATCACGTGGGCGCCGAGCTGGGCCGCGATCTGGGCGGCGTAGGACACCACGTCGATGGCGGTCTCTCCGTCCTTGGAGAGGTCCGAGCCGCGTGGATAGGACCAGACGACCACCGCCAGCCCCACGCGCTTGGCCTCCTCGGCAAGCTTGCGGATCTGCTCGTACATGTGTCCGGCCTGCGACGAGCCGGGGTAGATCGTGAATCCGATGGCGGCGCAGCCCAGGCGCAGGGCCTCGCCGACGCTCCCGGTCACCGAGGAGAGGGGATCCTTCTCGTCGTGCAGGACGTCGTGGTTGTTCAGCTTCAGGATGAGCGGAATCTCGCCCGCGTAATCCGCGGCCCCGGCTTCCAGGAATCCGAGCGGCGCCGCGTAGGCGTTGCACCCCGACTCGATCGCCAACTCCACGTGGTAGCGCGGATCGTAGCCGGCGGGGTTGGGGGCGAAGGAGCGGGCGGGGCCATGCTCGAAGCCCTGGTCCACCGGCAGGATCACCATCCGGCCCGTTCCGGCGAGAAGCCCGTGATTCATCATGCGGGCCAGGTTGGCCTTGCTCCCCGGATTGTCCGAGGCGTACCAGGAAAGGATCTCGCGCACGCGGCCGGGGCCCGGCCGGGCGGCGGTACGGCTTTCGGCGACAGCGGTTTGTGCGTTCATGCGGGCCATTATAGGCCGCCGGGAGGGGCCCCGGCAAGGCGGGTGGGCGATGCTACAGCGTCGCGTACCGCGCCGCGCCCAGCAGGGCCGAGCGATCGGTCAACACCACGAACACAGGCACCCGCTCGAGCAACTCCCGATGCGGCTCCTTGGCCAGGAAGGCGTCCCGGAAGAGCGGCCACCGCAGCGCGGCGAGAATCTTGGGCGCGATCCCCCCGCCCAGGTAGACCCCCGAGACCGCCATGCCCCGGAGCGCCGCGTTTCCCGCCTCCGCCCCGTACGCGGAGACGAACAGCTCGAGGGAGCGGACGCAGGAGGGGCAGGCACCGGCCAGCCCGTTCGCGGAGATGGCCGCGGGAAGCTCTTCCGGTCCCGCTTCGTCCAGGTGCTTGGCGAGAGCGCTCTCGGCGCCCTCCCGCCGGTGGAGGACACGAGCGATATTGCCGAGGCCCAGGCCCGATAGGACGCGCTCCACCGAGACCCGGCCGAACTCGTCGCGCAGGGCGCGAAACACCTCGATCTCGAGGTCGGTGCGGGGGGCGTAGTCGGCGTGCCCCCCCTCCGAGGCGACCGGTATCCAATCCCCGGCATGGCGGAGCAGCGTGCTCTCGCCAAGCCCCGTGCCCGCCGAGACGATCGCCGCGTTGCCCGGCTCCCCGGGGCTCCCCCGGAGGAGGGTCTCCAGATCCCCAGCTCCCAGGGCGGGAACCCCGTACCCCGAGGCCACGAGGTCATTGATCACGTAAGCCGGGGCGCCGAACCGGCGCTCGAGCGAGCTCTCGTCCGCCGTCCAGGGAACGTGGGTGCCGGCCGCCCGTCCCTCCGTGACGGGGCCCGCGTATCCCACCGAGACGGCGGTGATGCGCGCGCGATGGCTCGCGCGGAAGTCCTCGAGCAGCGCTTCGAGGGAAGGGAAGTCCGCGCTCGCGACGGACGTTTCCGCCGAGGGATCGCCGATCCTGCCGCGCCCCAGGGCGGGAACGAGCGCCAGGCGCGTCTTGGTCCCGCCGACGTCTGCGGCGAGGACGAGGCCGTCGTTCATGGCGTGATCCGCGGTGGGCGGCTCACGCTTCGAGCAGGGCGCGCGCGGCGCGGGCCGCGTCGCGGAAGGCGGCGTTGGGGATGCGACGCTGGATCTCGCCGACGACGGCGGCCGCGAGCTCGCGGCGAACGAAGGGGATCGGCGTGACCAGGGCGCGCGGCGCCAGGAGCTCGAGGCGCGCGTCGTCCGCGCGCGCTTCGTGCGTGAGGCGGGCATCCAGCGGATGAGCGCCCGCGGCCCGGGCGCGCACCTCGCGGATCCGGGCCTCGGGGTCGGTCTCGTCGCGCACGAAGGCGATCTCCGGAGTCCCGCCTTCGGGGGCGCGGAAACGGAATCGGGCGCCGTCGCGCGAGGCGACCTTCCATCCCAGGCGGCTCGCCAGCCAGCCGGCGAGGAGCCAGGCGGAGGACGGGGGAGCCGCGCCCCCGTGCACGACCGTGACGTCGTGCAGGGAGCGGAGCGCGGGCGCGGCCTCGGGCGTGTCGAAGAGGCTGGCCAGGGACGCGCGCCAGGGCTCGAGGCGCGCCCAGGCAAGGTCGTGCATCGGCGCCCCCTTCCGTCCCGTGCGCTCCCATACCGCGGCCATCGCGGCGGGCTCCTCCTCGACGCAGCTGTCGGCGACGACGATGTCCGCGAGCCCCGCGAGCGCCTCCGCCCAGGGCGGCCGCGGCCCCGGCGTGAGCAGGAGCAGCACGACCGGGAGGTCGCCGATCAGGAGCGAGCGGACCGCGCTCGGCACGAGGGGTGCGGTCTCCTCGGTGTACTCCAGCAGCACCTGCTCCGAGCAGACGAACGCGCCGCCCCCCTCGCGCAGGTGGCAGAGCGCGGTGGCGCGCGCGGTGAGGCGCTTCGGCTCGCCCGGAGCATGGCGCGCGGGACCGATGCGGAAGAGGCGCGCCGGGTGGCGCCGCGCCACGTCGGCGATCACGTCGGCCAGCCGCTCGAAAGGCTCCGTGTCCAGCGGCACGATCAGGTTCGCCAGGGCGGCGCGATAGAAGGCGTTCGCGCCCGGAGGCGACTTCCACATCGATTCGAGCTCGCGCTCCAGGGCCACGGCGTCGAAGGGACGCTCGCCCTGGTCGCCGAGAAGCAGGAAGGGAGCCGTGGTGTCGGCGGGAGCGCGGCCCGCGGCGGGCGTCTCGTTCACACGCGATACCAGCGGTGGCCGTCCCGCTCGGGGAGCGCGTCGCCTTCGCGCGGTCCCCAGGTTCCGGCGGCGTAGGGAAGGAGCGGCGGATCGCCCCGCTCCGCCCAGGCCCGCACGATCGCGTCGACCCGCTCCCACGCCAGCTCCACCTCGTCCTCGCGCGCGAAGAGGGTCGAGTCGCCCAGGTTGCAGTCGAGCAGCAGGCGCTCGTAGGCGTCGGGCGGATCGGCCCCGAACGCGGTGAGGTAGTTGAAATCCATCCGCACCGGTTGGATCTGCAGCGCCTGCCCCGGTGCCTTGGTTCCGAACGAGAGCGACACGCCCTCGTCCGGCTGGATACGCAGCCGGAGCACGTTGGCTTCGATCGGCGCGCAGCCGATCGACCGGAAGAGGGAATAGGGTGGGCGGCGGAAGGAGATGGCCACTTCCGTGGCGCGCTTGCCGAGTCGCTTCCCCGAGCGCAGGTAGAAGGGCACCCCCGCCCAGCGCCAGTTGTCCACCTCCAGCTTCACCGCGAGATAGGTCTCGGTCGTGGAGTTGGGATCCACGCCCGGCTCCTGCCGGTACCCGGGCACCGCCTCGCCCGCCACCGAGCCCGCGGCGTACTGCCCGCGCACGGTGCGCTTCGCCACCTGCTCAGGGGTGAGCGGCTCCATGGCGCGAAGCACCTTTGCCTTCTCGTCGCGCACGAAGTCGGCGTCGAACCGCGACGGAGGCTCCATCGCGGTCAGGGCGAGCAGCTGGAGCATGTGGTTCTGGAGCATGTCGCGCAGCACGCCGGCCTGCTCGTAATAGCCCGCGCGCGCCTCGACGCCGACCGTCTCGGCGACGGTGATCTGCACGTGATTCACGTAGCGGCTGTTCCAGAGCGGCTCGAAGATCCCGTTCGCGAGCCGGAAGACCAGGATGTTCTGGACCGTCTCCTTGCCGAGATAGTGGTCGATGCGATAGATCTGCCGCTCGTCGAAGTGGGCGTGGATCTTCGCGTTCAGATCGCGCGCCGAGCGGAGATCGCGCCCGAAGGGCTTCTCCACGATGACGCGCGTCCACGCGCCCTCGGCGGGACGCGCCAGTCCCGAGGCGCCCAGATTCTCGAAAATGGCGGGATAGGCGGGAGGCGGCGCGGCCAGGTAGTAGATCCGGTTTCCCGGGATGCCGCGCTCCTTCTCCACCTTCTCGAGGAAGGCCTTCAGGGCCTTGTAGTCGTCCCCGTTCTCGAACGTCCCGGTGCAGTAGAAGAGGGAGGGCGCGAAGGCGTGCCAGACCGCCTCGGCGATGTCGTGTTCCTTGGCGAGCGCGGCCGTCTCGTCGCGGAATTCCTGGTCGGTCTTCGCCTGGCGCGCGAAGCCCACGACCGCGGTCTTGGGATGCAGCAGGCGGTCGCGGGTCAGCTCGAGCAGGGCGGGGAGGAGCTTCCGGTGCGTGAGGTCGCCGCTCGCGCCGAAGACGACGAACGTGCAGGGCTCGGCCGCGCGGAGCGTGACGCTCCCTTCGCGAAGCGGGTTCGGCGCGGCGGAGACGCGCGCGCCCGCGTCGGGGCTCACGTCGTCTTGACGGCGTGGCCGCCGAACTTGTGGCGCAGCGCGGCGAGCATCTTCCCGGCGAACGAGCTGGACTGGCGCGAGCGGAAGCGCGCCTGCAGCGCCAGCGTGAGGACCGGCGCGGGCACCGCCCGCTCCACCGACTCGACCACGGTCCAGCGCCCCTCGCCGGAATCATCCACATAGTCCTTCACGTGGTCCAGCTTCGGGTCTTCCTGGAGCGCGTCCGCGGCGAGGTCGAGGAGCCAGGAGCGGACGACGCTTCCGTACCGCCAGATCGAGGCGATGCGGGGTAGGTCGAGGCGGTAGTCGGACGCGGAGAGGATCTCGAAGCCTTCCGCATAGGCTTCCATCAGGCCGTACTCGATCCCGTTGTGGATCATCTTCACGAAGTGGCCAGCGCCGCTCTCGCCGACGCGCGCGTATCCGCCCGGGGGAGCGAGCGTGAGGAAGGCTGGCTCGAGCCGCTTGCAGGCGGCCTCGTCGCCTCCGACCATCAGGCAGTAGCCGTTCTCCAGACCCCAGATGCCGCCCGAGGTGCCGGAGTCCACGAACGTCACGCCGCGCTCGCGGAGGAGTGCGCCGCGCCGCACCGATTCCTTGTAGTGGGAATTGCCGCCGTCCACGACGATGTCGCCGCGGTCGAGCGCTTGGCCGAGGTCGTGGATCACCTGCTCGGTGGGCTGCCCCGAGGGGACCATGACCCAGACCGCGCGGGGACGGTCGCGAAGCTGCGCGATCACGTCGCCCAGCCCCGACGCCGCGACGGCGCCCGCGCCGGCCACCTCGGCCACGGCCGAGGCGTTGGGATCCCACGCCACCACCCGGTGCCCGCCTCGGAGCAGCCGGGTCACCATGTTCTTGCCCATCCGGCCGAGGCCGACGAACCCGATCTCCATCGCCGCTCCTGCCGGCATCAGCGCCGCGCCTGGAGCGCGGCGGAGCGTTCGCGGATCGTGTCCATCATCTCGGCGAAGGATTTCTCGAAGAGCGCGACGCCCTCGGTCTGGAGCTTCCGGCAGTGCGCCGCCAGATCGATCCCCGCGTCGGCCAGCACCCGGCGCGTGGCGCGCGCCGTCTCCACGCGCGGGTCGAGGCGATTGCCCTGCACGGCGCCGTGCTCCAGCCAGGCGTCGAGAGTCTCCTTGGGCATCGTGTTGATCGAGTCGGGCCCGGCCAGCTCCTCGACGTACTTCACGTCGGAGTAGGCGGGATTCTTCGTGCCCGTGGAGGCCCAGAGCATCCACTGCGGACGCGCGCCGCGGCGCTTGAGATCCTCGAAGCCGGGGCCGAAGAAGCGGGCCCGGTAGTCCTCCCAGACGTCCAGCGCGTTGGCGACGGCGGCCGAGCCCCGCAGGGAGAGGTACCGTTCCCGGTCGGCGGCCGCGCCGGCGGCCGCGGCTTTCGCGTCCAGCTCCTTGTCGACCGAGGTGTCGAGGCGGCTTACGAAGACGCTCGCGACCGAGTGCAGACCCTCGATCGACTGCCCCTTGTCCAGGCGCGTCTGGATGCCGCGGAGGTACGCTTCCGCGGCCGCGGCGACCTGGCTACGGTCGAAGAGGAGCGTGACGTTGATGCTGATCCCTTCGGCGATCAGGGCTTCGATCGCGGGCACCCCCGCCTCGGTGCCCGGCACCTTCACGAAGAGGTTCGGGCGGTTCACGATCTGCCGGTAGTGGCGCGCCTGCTCGATCGTCGCCTGGGTGTCGTCCGCCTTGTCGGGCTCGACCTCGAGGCTCACGAACCCGTCGCGCCCGGTCCCGCGCCGGTAGCTCTCGGCGAGCAGATCGGCGGTGCGCGCGATGTCGCGCACCGCCAGCGCCTCGTAGATCGACTCGGGGGACTGTCCGGCCGAGGCGAGACGCCGGATCTCGTCGGGGTAGGAGTACTTGTCGCCGCTGATGGCGTTCTTGAAAATGGTGGGGTTGGAGGTGACGCCGTACACCGACCCCTCGGCGATCCAACGGGCGAGCTCGCCCGACTGGATCCAGCCGTCGTTGATGTTGTCGAGCCAGACGCTCTGTCCCAGCTCGTGCAATGCGGTCGCGGGGGTCGGCTTCATGATGATGGGGTCCTTTCCCGAGAGATCTAGGTCTGCTTCCGGGTGGCCAGCATGACCGGCCGGCCCTCCGGATCGATGGTTCGCACGACGCGATGGCCCCACGGCATGTCCGCGGGCGGCCCTTCGAACATCACGCCTCGCGCGCTCAGCGTGGCGTAGGCACGGTCCACGTCCTCCACGATGAAGTAGAGGGTGGGCTCCTTGGGCGGGGTGGGTTCGCCCATCCCCGGCATGGGAGGCATGAAGCCCAGGCTGGAGGTGCCTCCCGTCTGCACCCAGAGGTAGTTGAACTGCGGATCGTGCTCGTGGGTCTCGAAGCCGAGCAGCTCCACGTAGAAGCGCTTCACGGCGTCGATGTCGTGGGTCGTGAAATCGAAGTGGTGGACGCTCATCCCGATGGCGCTCGGCACCGCCGGCGGCGCGGCGGCGCGCCGCGGGGCCGTCGTGGAACGCGCGGCGCGTTTGGGTGCTGCGGGCTTCCGGGCGACGCTCTTCTTCCGCGAGGCCGCCCGCGCGGCCGGCTTCTTCCGGGCCGCGGACTTGCGGGAAGCCTTCTTGCGAGCAGGCATGGAACCCTCCCTGTTCGAGTCCTACCGGCGTCTGCCGGTCTGTGCCCCGGCAGGAGCGGTCCCGCGGCGAGCCGCGCCTTCGAACCGCCCGTGCCGATGATGCCGTATCGCGTCGAAAGGGCGCAAGGCCGGCGGACGTCCGGCGCAAGGCACTGCTGGGGCGATACTTCGAGGGCCTTCTAGACCTGCGCGGCCGCGGCGATGGCGCGCTCCACGGCGGCCCCGAGCGCTTCGAGACCGGCCTGCGCGCCCTGGGTCATGTGAAGGCGAAGCGCGGGCTTTCCTCGCGAGGCGAGCGAAGCGAGATCGCCGAGCGCCTGCGCCGTCTCCACCTGCCCGAACGTGTAGGGGCTTCCCGGGATCGGCAGGTCGGTCTCGCCCGAGGCCGTGAGGA
This sequence comes from Candidatus Eiseniibacteriota bacterium, assembly GCA_035689165.1. Lineage (GTDB taxonomy): Bacteria > Eisenbacteria > RBG-16-71-46 > SZUA-252 > SZUA-252 > DASQJL01. The sequence goes on from DASSLZ010000124.1 coordinate 7,805, forward strand.
CCAGGAAGAGGCCGGTGCGCGGCCCGCCCTTGAAGAGCTGTCCGATCGAATGCAGGTAGCGGGGGCCGTAGCCCTGGAGGACGGGAACGCGAAGCGCGTTTCGGATCGCGCGCCGGATCAGCGCGAAGGAAGCCTCGCTCGCGGCGGTCCGCTCCATGAAGGCGAGGAGCGCGACGTACTCTCCCGCGCGGGCGCGGGTCAGGAAACGGTGGAGCACCATCTCCAGGCTTGGATGCGCGGGCGAGCCCTCGACGATGCGCGACCAGAAGTCGGCCTCGGCGTAGACCTCGATCCCCAGGTCGCGCGCGACCGGCTGGCCCGCGGGCATCACGCCGGCCGTCGTGAACTGGTCGAGGATCCGCTTCGTATTGTCCTTGCTCTCCTGCACGTTCGGCTCGTCGAAGGGATCGATGCGGAGGACCGCGCCTGCGAACGAGGTCGCGACTTCCCAGCGGAAGAATTCGCCCGCGATCGAGTCGCGGCCGGGCAGGACGATGCGGACCCAGGCGGCCCCGGAGCGCGACAGCTCTCCGGACAGGCGCTCGAGATCGGGCACCGGCTCTCCCTCCAGCTCGATCGAGACGAAGACGCGGTCGGCGCCGTAGTGGTGCGCCGCGCCCAGCGGCTCTCCCTCCACCGGCACGATCCCCTTCGCCTCCTTGCCGGTGCTCTCCGCGATCAGCTGCTCGATCCAGAAACCGACGGGGCGCAGGAAGGGGGCGGTCAGGATCGTCAGCTTGTCGCGCCCCTCGCGCGCCGCGGCCCCGAGCAGGGCGCCCAGCCGGAGCGCGCCGTTGCGGACGGGGTCGGGCGAGAGCGAGTCCTCGCGGGCCGCTTCCGCCCGCGCGGCGAGCGCGCTCAGGTCCAGGTTCAGGAGCGCGGCCGGGACCATTCCGAAATAGGAGAGGGCGGAATAGCGCCCTCCGATGTCGGACGGATTGCGGAAGATCTTCCGGAAACCTTCGGCGCGCGCGAGCGCTTCGAGCGGCGAGCCGGGATCGGTGATCGCCGCGAAGCGGGAGCCCGCGTCGGCGATGCCCGCCCCTTCCAGGCGGGAACGGAAGAAGCGGTACTGCGAGAGAGTTTCCAGCGTCGTGCCCGACTTGCTCGAGACGAGGAAGAAGGTGCGGTCGAGGCGCGCGCCCGCCTCGGCTGAGCGGATTGCGTCGGGGTCGGTCGCGTCGAGCACGTCCAGGATCGGGGCGCCGGGCCCCGGGGTCATGCAGCGCTTCAGCACTTCGGGCGCGAGGCTCGACCCGCCCATGCCGAGGAGGAGCACGCGGGTGAAGCTGGCGGCGCGCACGTCCGCGGAGAAGACCTGGAGCTCGGCGATCCGTCCCCGGAGGCGTCCCGGCTCGTCCAGCCAGCCGAGCCGGTTGCGAATGACCGCGGCGTGGGCCGGGTCGTCCTTCCAGAGGGAGGCGTCGCGCGCGAAGAGCCGCGCGACGGCGTCGCCGTTTCGAAGGGATTCCAGCGTTTCCCGGTAGGCGCCCTCGAGGGAGCCGAGCAGCTCGGTCTGCTGCGTCGTGGCGGCCATGTCAGCGGCGCTCGTGCGTGCGCTCGTACTCGCCGATCTGCGCGACGCGGCGCGCATGGCGGCCGCCGTCGAACGGCGCGTTCAGCCACGCGTCCAGGATCGCCTCCTCCTGGTCCTTCGGCGTCACCGCCGAGGCCAGGACGAGCACGTTGGCGTCGTTGTGGCGCCGCGCCATCTCCGCCTGCCAGCGGTTGATGGCGATGGCGGCGCGAATGCCTTCGACCTTGTTGGCCGCGATCGCGATCCCGTTGCCGGAATCGCACGCGAGGACGCCGCGCTCGGCGGTGCCCTCGCGCACGGCCTCGGCGACCTTGAAGGCGTACGCCGGGTAATCGGTCGACTCCGTGGAATCCGTGCCCATGTCGAGCACCTGGTGGCCGCGCGCTTCCAGGATCCGCTTCACGCGCTCTTTCTGTTCGAATCCGGCGTGATCGGCGCCGATCGCGATCGTCATGGGCCCGCTCCTCGCTCCGCGCGCGCGACGCGCGCACGCAGGTCTTTCGAGACTAGGTCCGGTCTCGAAGACGCGCAACAGGGGATTGCAGCGGGGGCATTGACACGAGGGCGCGAAAGCCGGAGACTGCGGGACCCATGGCCAAATCCGAATCCGGCAGGCCCACCGCGCCGCTGCGCGCGGAGCACGCGATGATCATGTCCAAAGTGCAGGCACTGGCCGAGCGGATCGAAACGCTCCACGAGCAGACCACGCTGGACCAGCTCTCGACCGCGCGCGAAGTGGTGGATTTCGTCCGCCGTCAGATCGCCCCGCACGCCCACGCCGAGGAGTACACGCTCTATCCGGCCGCGGACTGGGCGGCCGGGGAGGGCTCCAAGCTCACCGAGCCGGTCCGCTTCGAGCACGTCCTCGTCTCGCGGCGTTGCGACGCGCTGGAGAAGGCGATCGGCGCGGGAGCCGCGCCGGGGAAGCTGATGCATCTCTGCTACGGGATCCTCGGCCTGGTCGCGGCGCACTTCGTCGTGACCGAGGAGGTGATCCTTCCGTACCTCGACAAGGCCTTCGACGGACCCCGCTTCGAGAAGGAAGTGCTGACCCCGCTCCGGGAGACCCGGAAGACGAAGCGCTGACCGGGGCGGCGCGCCCGCGCCCCTAGTCCATCACTCCTGCCGGTCCCGAGTCCATCGCTCCGGCGCGCACCTAGTCCATCGCCTCCCGCACGTACGCGTCGAACGCCTTCGTGTTGAAGTCCCGTTTCAGGAAATCGCGCACCAGCGTGTCCGCGGGTTTCGAGCCGCCGGGCGCGAGCACGGTCTTGCGGTAGCGCGTCGGCACTGAGGGCTCCAGGAGATGTTCGCGGTCGAAACGGGTGAAGAGGTCCTTCGCGATCACCTGGGACCACAGGTAGGTGTAGTAGATGGCGGAATAGCCGTCGAGATGCCCGAACGAACACTGCATGTGCGTATTGGGAACGGGCGGGAACGGAACGATCGCGCGCTCGGCCTGCGCCACCACCGAGTCGCTGTTCACCTGCGCGGGCGGCCGGTCGTACACGTGGAGCGAGACTTCCGAGAGATAGGTCTGGAAGCCGCGGTCGATGCCCCGGCCGAAGGCATCGGCCCGCCGCATCTTGTCGACCATGGCGGCCGGGATCGGCTCGCCGGTCTGGTAGTGCTTGGCGAAGGTCTGCAGCGAGGACGGATACCACGCCCACTCCTCCAGCATCTGCGAGGGCGCTTCCACGAAATCCCACTCCGTGGAGATGCCCGCGATCGGCTCCCAGCGTTGGCCTCCGCCGAAGATCGTGTGGAGCAGGTGCCCGAACTCGTGGAAGAAGGTGACCACGTCCGCGTGCTCCATCAGCCCCGGGTCGCCCGGCTTGCCCCCGGGCAGATTGCAGACCAGGGCGGCCTCGGGCAGCTGGATCCCCGCGCAGCCCTGGCGGATCGTGAACTGCGCCGCGTGGTTGAATTTGCCGGGACGCGGGTGCAGGTCGAAGAAGAACCTTCCGAGGAGCCGGTCCCCCTCGTACACCTCGTAGGCTTCCACGCTCGGGTCCCACACGACCGCGTTCTCGATCCGCTTGTAGGTGACCCCGAAGATCCGCGAGGTGACGTCCAGGACCCCCTGCTTCACCCGGTCGAACGCGAAGTAGGGGCGCGCGCTCTGCGCGTCGAAGTCGTAATCGCGCTTCCGGATCAGGTTCCCGTAGTAGCTGACCTCCCAGTTCTCCACCGCCGTCGCCTTGGGGTCGTCCTCGCGCTTGCGCTTCAGGTAGACCCCGTATTCGCGCTTCGACTGATCCGCGACCAGGGCGCCCACCTTGTCGAGGAATTCGGCGGCGCGCTTCGGCGTGCGGATCATCTTGTCCTCGGTGACGTAGTCGGCCCACGTCTTGTAGCCGAGGAGCCGCGCCAGCTCGTAGCGCTTGGCGAAGAGGCTGTCCAGGACCGCCATGTTCT
>DASSLZ010000125.1:0-2643 GCA_035689165.1 Candidatus Eiseniibacteriota bacterium
CCATCCAGGCCTGGAGGATGCTGCCCCTGCCGGTCGCCGAGCGGATCGGCCCCGCGATCGTCCGCTACTTTCCGTGAACATCCTGTACCTGGCGCACCGCATCCCCTATCCGCCGGACAAGGGGGACAAGATGGTTTCGTACCACCAGGTGCGGCACCTGGGGGCGCGCCATCGCCTGCACCTGGTCTGCTTCGCGGACGACCGCCGCGACCTGGTCCACGCCGACGTGCTGCGCGAGTTCTGCGCCACCGTGGACGTGGTCTACCGCTCGCCGCGCCGCGCGCGGCTCGAGGGCCTGCGGGGCCTCCTGGACGGGCGGGCGATCTCCGTCGCGGCGTTCGACAGCGCGGCCCTCCGGCGCGCGGCGGCGGAGCGGCTGCGCGGCGCGGACATCGTGCTCGCGTTCTCCTCGGTCATGGCGCAGTACGTGCCGGCGGGGGACTGGCGGCCGCGCGTCATGGACTTCGTGGACGCGGATTCGGAGAAGTGGAGGCTCTACGCGTCGCGAAGCCGCTGGCCGGCCTCCTGGCTCTACGCGCGGGAGGCCGACCGGCTGGGACGGTTCGAGGAGGCGGTGGCACGTTCCTGGGACCAGTCGCTCTTCGTCTGCGAGCGCGAAGCCCGCGTGCTGCGGGAGCGCGTCCCCGGCGTCCCCGTGGGCGTGATCCCGAGTGGCGTGGACTTGGACTACTACGCTCCGCCGTCGCGGGCGTCGTCGGGGAATGGCGCCGGGCCCCGTCCCGAACGGGTGCCGCGCCTGGTGTTCACCGGGATGATGGACTACTTCCCGAACGTGGACGGGGTGCGCTGGTTCGTCTCCGAGGTCTTCCCCCGGGTGCGCGCGGCGCTTCCCGAGGCGCGCTTCACGATCGTGGGACGGAACCCGGTACACGCTGTGCGCGCGCTGGCGTCGCAGCCGGGAATCGAGGTGACCGGTGCGGTACCGGACGTCCGCCCCTATCTCGCGGCCGCCGACGTCGCCTGCGTGCCGCTGCGCGTCGCGCGCGGGCTGCAGAACAAGATGCTCGAGGCGATGGCCATGGGCCTTCCGGTCGTGGCGACCACGCCGGCCTACGAGGGGCTGGACGCGCCCGAAAGCGCGGGGATCGAGGTGGCGGACGATCCCGCCGTCTTCGCCGAGCGGGTCGTGGGGCTCCTCCGGGACGACGCCCGGCGGCTGGAAGCGGGCCGCCGCGCCCGCGCCCACGTCGAGGCGCGCCACAAGTGGGCGGACCACGGCGCCGCGCTCGAGGCGCTCCTCGAGGGGCTCGTCGCGTCGAGGCCCAAGCCGGGACGGCGGGAAGCGGTATCATGAAGGGCGCGATCGGAACGCGGCGCCTCCTCGCCCGGCGCCGGACCGGCGCATCCACCCGGAGCCACGCCTGATGTGCGGCATCGCCGGAATCGTCGAGCTTCGCGGAGCCGTTCCCGACCGGGGGACGCTCGAGCGCATGGCGTCGCTGCTCGCCCACCGCGGTCCCGACGAGCAGGGGATCGCCGTGATCGGGCAGGCGGGGCTTGCCCATCGCCGCCTCTCGATCATCGACCTCTCCGGTGGGCACCAGCCGATGGCCGACGCCACCGGCACCCTGACCCTCCTCTTCAACGGGGAGATCTACAACTTCATGGACGTCCGGAGCGAGCTGGAGTCCCGGGGACACCGCTTCGCGACGCGCTCCGACACGGAGGTGCTGCTCCAGGCCTACATGGAATGGGGCACCGACTGCGTGCTCCGGCTGAACGGGATGTACGCGTTCGTGATCTGGGACGCGCCCCGCCGCCGGCTGTTCGCGGCGCGGGACCGGCTGGGGAAGAAGCCGTTCTACTACGCGCTCACGCCGGACCGGTTCGTCTTCGGCTCCGAGCTCAAGGCCGTGCTCGCCGCGCCGGGCGTGCCGCGCGACGTGGATCCCGCCGCGGTGGACGAGTTCCTCTCCCGCTACTACGTGGGTGGGGCGCGGACCATCTTGCGCGGGATTGCGAAGCTCCCGCCCGCGCACTGGCTCAGCCTCGAGGAGGGGCGTCTCACGGTCCAGCGTTACTGGCGTCCCGCCTTCCGCCCCGACGATCCGCCGCGCCGCGAGGAGGAGTACCTCGAGGAGCTGGAGGGTCTTTTCCGCGACGCGGTCCGCCGCCGGATGATCAGCGACGTGCCGCTCGGCGCCTTCCTCTCGGGCGGCGTGGATTCCAGCGCCGTCGTGGCGATGATGGCCGCCGAAGGAGGTCCGGCCGTGAAGACCTTCACGGTCGGATTCGAGGAGGCCGGCTACTCGGAGATCGAGGACGCGCGCGCCGTGGCCCGCCACCTGGGCACCGACCACCACGAGGAGACGGTGCGCCCCGACGCGATCGCGATCCTTCCCGATCTCGTGTGGCACTACGACGAGCCGTTCGGCGATTCCTCGATGGTGCCGACCTGGTACGTGGCCCGCATGGCGCGCCGCCACGTGACGGTGGCGCTCTCGGGCGATGGCGGCGACGAGCTCTTCGCCGGGTACACGCGCTACCAGCGGGCGCTGGAAGATCGAAGGCTCGACTGGATCCCCGGGCCGCTGAAGCGGCGCGTGCTCGCCCCCCTGGCCGAGGCGCTCCCGGCCGGAGCGCCGGCACGAAACCGGCTCTACGCCGCCGCGCATCATTCCG
>DASSLZ010000126.1:0-6736 GCA_035689165.1 Candidatus Eiseniibacteriota bacterium
GGGCATGAGCAGCCTCCAACTATCCTCGCTTCGGCCCCCCAGGGGAAGGGAGTAAGATGGCGCCCATGGGCGCGACCTTGATTCTCGGCGCGGGCTTCGGCGGCCTCGCCTGCGCGCGCGCGCTTCGTGCCCGAACCCCCCGCGACCATCGCATTCTGCTGATCGACCGGTCCCCTCTGTTCGTGGTGGGGGCGGCGAAGACGTGGGTGATGCTGGGCGAGCGCCGCGCCGACGAGGTGATGAAGACGCGCGCGGCGCTCGTGCCCGACGGGGTCGAGCTCCTGCGCGAAGAGGTGAAGCGCGTGGACGCCGCGGCCCGCCGCGTCGAGACCGATCGCGGCAGCCACGCGGGCGATCATCTCGTGATCGCGCTCGGCGCCGAGCTGGACATGGCCGGAGTGCCGGGCCTGGACGCCGCCGCGCACACGTTCTACACACTGGACGGAGCGGCGCGCATCCGCCAGGCGCTCGACTCCTTCCACGGGGGACGCCTCCTCCTCCTCGTGCCGCGCACCCCCTTCGCCTGCCCTCCCGCCCCTTACGAGGCCGCGTTCCTGCTGCACGCTCTGCTGGAGCGTCGGGGGATCCGAGGCGCGACGCAGCTCGATGTCATCACGGTGGAGAAGGCGCCGATGATGACCGCCGGGCCGTTCATGGGACGCATGATCGTCGGCCAGCTGGAGTCGCGCGCCATCGGATTCCACGGCCAGAAGAAGGCGGCGTCGGTCGACGCCAAGTCGCGGGTGGTGCGGTTCGAGGACGGAAGCGAGGCCGCGTACGACCTGCTTCTCGCCGTGCCGCCGCATCGGGTCCCGCGGATCCTGGTCGAAGCGGGACTCGCCGAGGCCGGAGGATGGGTGCGGGTGGATCCGAAGACGCTCGAGGTGTCGGGGAATTCCCACGTGTACGCGATCGGCGACTCGACCGTGCTGGCGCTCCCCGGGCGCTTCGATCCCGGCGCCCCGCCGCTCGCGCTCCCGAAAGCGGGGGTCTTCGCGGCCGCCGAGGGGGAGGCCGTGGCGGCGCGGATCGCGTCCCGGCTCACGAAGGGCTCGGAGCCCGCGCCCTTCGACGGCCACGGCTTCTGCTATGTCGAGATGGGCGGGCGGCGCGCCATGCGCGCGGAGGGGGACTTCTTCGCGGAGCCGAATCCGGTGATGACGGCGCGGGAGCCGAACGAAGAACAGTACCGGGACAAGGTGGCCTGGATCGAGGGCTGGCTCCGGCCGCAGAACTGACTTTCTCCGATCAAGAACCCCGCCGATTCGGCCGATAATCAGGCAAACCCCAACACACATCAGGAGCTGCGCACCGCATGGTCCTGCTACCCGCGGCGCTGGCGACCGGCCTGACCTTGTACGGTCTCGTCGAGTCCAGGCGCCATCGCAGAAACCTGGACCGCATTCCGATCCGGGTCCACGTGAACGGCACCCGGGGAAAGTCCTCCGTGACGCGTCTGATCGCCTCCGGGCTGCGGGCGGGAGGAATCCGGACCTTCGCCAAGACCACCGGCACGATGGCCCGGATGATCCGCCCGGACGGGAGCGAGGCCGACGTCTACCGCGTGGGTCCTCCCAACGTGATCGAGCAGAAGCGGATCGTCCGCCGCGCCCTGGAGGAGCGGGCCGAGGCGCTGGTGATCGAATGCATGGCGGTTCACCCGGAGTTGCAGCCTCTCTGCGAGCGCCGGCTGGTGCGGAGCACCGTCGGCGTCATCACGAACGTGCGGGCCGACCACCTCGACGTGATGGGCCCCACGGTGGACGACGCCGCCGCGGCGCTGGGCCAGACGCTCCCGTTTCAAGGCACCGCGTTCACCGCCGAGCGCGATCGATTCGCGGCCCTCGCGGCGATCGCGCGGGAGCGCGGCTCGCGGCTCCACGGGGTCGACGGCGGGGACGTATCTGCCCGCGAGCTGGACCGATTCTCCTACGACGAGCACGCCGAGAACGTGGCCCTGGCGCTGGCCGTCTGCGCGCACTTGGGCGTGCCGCGCGACGTGGCCCTTCAGGGAATGTGGGCGGCGACCCCCGACCCCGGCGTGCTCCGTCGCTACCACGTTGAGGCCGGCATGAAGCAGATCACCTTCGTGAACGCCTTCGCGGCGAACGACCCCGATTCGACGAAGATCGTCTGGACGCGACTGGGTCTGGACCAGGCGGAGCCGGGTGTGCGCCGCATCGTCCTCGCGAACTGCCGCGGCGATCGGGTCCAGCGGTCGGGCCAGATCGCCGAGCTGCTCGCCCTTGGCCTCCCCTCCGACGATGTGGTCCTCACCGGGCAGGGAACCGCGTTGGTCGCTCAGCGGGCGATCGCACTCGGCCTCGACCGCGCCCGCGTCCACGACCTGGGCGGCATGTCCGCCGAGCGGGTGGTGCTTCGGGTGTTCGCCCTGGTGGAGCGCCGTGCCACCGTGGTCGGGATCGGGAATATCGTCGGCCTGGGAGAGGATCTGCTCCTGGAGTTCCAGAGCCGGGCGGTCGGCGATGATTGAACAGGCGATCGGCCTCGGGCTCGCGATCAGCCTGCTGTTCTCCGAGACGCTGGGGCTCGCGGCCGGCGGAATGGTCGTGCCCGGCTACGTCGCGCTGCTCGTCCACGAGCCGCTCCGGCTGGTCGGCACCATCCTCGTCAGCCTGGTCACCCTGGGCACGCTCAAGCTCATCGCCCAATACACGCTGATCTACGGGCGCCGGCGCATCGTGGCCGCCGTGCTCCTTGGATTCATCTTCGGAGCGATCTCGCGCGACCTGCTCGTATTCAATGTCGGCGGCACGCACGTCGAGCTCCAGACCATCGGGTTCGTGATTCCCGGATTGATCGCGAACTGGATGGATCGCCAGGGGATCGTCCAGACCCTCTGCGTCATGGTGACGACGGCCGTTCTGGTACGGCTGCTGCTGATGCTGCTGAACGGCGGGGCGCTCATCCGATGAGCCAGGTCCGCGCCTCCACGCCGACCCTCGTCGCGCTCGCGGCCGGGTCGCTCCTCCTCTACGCGGTCGCCGAGCGTTCCCTGACCCCGGTGCACGCCGAGGCGTACGTGAAGAAGCTGCGCGCCGTCCGGATCATGCAGCGGGCCGAGCACACGCTCGCGGCCTGGAAGATGTCACGCGGGATCGCGATCGACGAGCGGAACGACCCTTCCACGACGGGCGTCATCGGGCCTCAGTTCACGCTGACCACCACGGATCGCGGGTCCCAGGCGGCGAAGGTCGTCGCGGCGCATCCCAACTTCGCCGCCGCGGTGACGCAGATGATGCTGCAGGCCGGGGTTCGGGAGGGGGATCTCGTGGCCGTGGGCCTCACGGGCTCCCTACCGGGACTCAACCTGGCCGTTCTTTCGGCCTGTCGCGCCATCGGCGCCGAGCCGGTCGTGATCGCGTCGGTCGGTGCCTCGATGTTCGGCGCCACCGACCCCGACTTCACGTGGCTCGACATGGAGTCGGCGCTCGATGCGCGTGACGTGTGGCACTACCGCTCGCTCGCCGCGTCGCTGGGCGGCGGTGGCGACGTCGGGCGCGGGCTGTCTCCGGCCGGAAGGCGCCTGCTCCTCGATTCGATCGATCGGAACCGTGCCCAGCTCATCGACGCTCCGAATCTCATGGACGCGGTGCGCCGGCGCGTGGCGCTCTACGACTCCGTCGCGGCCGCTCGCGGGCGTCCGATCAAGCTCTACGTGAACGTGGGGGGCGGTCTCGCCAGCCTGGGGGGCGCGCAGAACGCGCGCCTGGTCCCGGCCGGGCTCACCTTCCGGCTCGCCGCGCGCAACTATCCCAATCGCGGAGTGCTGAACGTGATGGCCGAGCGCCGGGTCCCGGTCATCCACCTGCTCGAGGTGGAACGACTCGCGGCCCGGCTCGGCATCGTCGACAGGGATACCGGGGCCACCCCCGACGCGGGCAAGGGGCTCCTCTTCGTCCAGTACCGGTACAACCTCTGGGTCGTCGCCTTGGCCGCGGCCTCCATCCTGGCCGCCAACGTCTTCGTCTTGCGCCTCGACTTGAGGCGCCGGCTGATGGGTCAGCCGCATCCGGAAAGGGCCGACGCCCCATGAAACGGAACGCACATCGCCTTCTGGCAGCCCTCAGTCTCGCTCTGATCGCCGCGCCGTCCGCCGCCGCGTCGCGCTGGCGTGCGCTGGAGCGCATCGCCGGGCAAGAACCGGTGACCGTGACGGTGGAGGGAGCGGGGCGCGGCTACTATCGCCTGGACCGCGTCACGCCGCTCGAGATTCCGGTGACCGGGCCCGCACGGCTTCAGGTGATCACGCGCGCCGAGATCGCGCCGGGGCGCGAGGGCGCCACGTACCGCGTGTGGGGCGACCTGGACGGAACGCGCCTGCGCGAAGAACGCACGGAGAGCGCTCCCGCCCGGAAAGCGTCGATCGCGGGAGCCGGACGCGTGGTGTGCAAGAGCCGCACGTTCTCCTGGGAGATTCCGGCGGGGGAGCACCGCCTGCGAATTTTCGGAGACCTGCCCCCGGTCGGCGCTCGAGGAGGCAGTGGCGGCGCCGTTCTCGCGCGTCTTCGCATGAGCGTGCCGGAGTCAGGCCCGCTTCCGATGGTCTCCCTCACGCCCGTCGACGCCTTCCGCAGCGTGACCCTGGCGGAGGGAGAGACGCTGATCCCGTACTACACGATCACCTCCGCCAAGCCCGTTCGCGTCCGGGTCGTGGGACCGACCGACCTGGAGCTGACCGCCAGGCTCGACTTCGACTCGACCATGCGCGGCGAGCAGTCCTACCGCGTGCAGGTGTGGGAGGCCGGCCGCCGGCTCCGGCAGTTCGACTGGCGCACGACCAAAGCCTCGACCGCATCCTACACCGACCTCCGCGATCGGGTCGCGTCCAAGATGAGCCGCGCCACGTTCCCGGTGGGGGAGGGCACGCACGAGTTGCTCGTCCATTTGGTCGAGCCGAAACAAGGGTCCGCCGAAATCCGCATCCGCATTCCTCAACCTACCGCGGGAGAGAGCGAATGAAGCCACGTCCCCTCAGCATCCGCGCTCGGTCCGGCGCCTCGCAGCGCCTCGTTCCCCTGTTCGTTGCCGGTCCGTTGGCCGCCGCGCTGCTCCTCGGGGCCGTTCCGTCGCGGGCGGGCTCCTCCCGCCTGCTTCTCGGGCTTGGCGTCTCGACCTGGTACGACGACAACACCCTGCAATACTCGGCCGATCAGATCGCGCTCCTCGATTCGGGCACTCGCCCCGAGCGGTTCTCGGTGAAATCGGCCGACGATCCGGCCCTGAGCCCCTCGGTCTCGCTGGCACTCAACGACCGGCTGGGAAAGGGCCGCACCCGCACGATCCGCGTCCGCGGACAGGGTGAATTCCACCAGAACAGCGGCACCGCCGATTTCCGCTCCGGGAGCCTGCTGTGGCAGGAGCCGGTCTCGCGCGGCTCGCGGGTATCGCTGTCCGGGTACTACACGCCCCACTTCTACCTGCGCCAGCTTCGGGACGACGACATCACCGCGGTCGGCGTGAATCCTTACCGGCGCGCCGAGTTCTCACTGGCGATCGGCGCGCTGCGATGGAGGCAGAAAGCGGGACGCCGTGCGGCCCTGGAGGCGAGCTACCAGTTCGAGCATCGCGGTTACAACCCCGACTTCGTCGAGCGGACCTCGGACACGCACGAGGGGAAGCTCGCGTGGGGATGGAGCCGGCTGGGCGGACGCGGGAGCGCATCGGTGCACGGCGGCTACCGCGCGAGCGACGCCCGGGGCGCCGACGGCGACGAAACGCCCGGATCGCTCCCCGATGATCCGGACGTGGGGTACCACGGCATCCTGGCGGGCGTGGACGGGCTCATCGACCTGGAGCCGCACCGCGCGCGTGGGTTCACGCTGGGGCTGGGCTATGAGCTGGCGACCCGGGACTACACCTCGAAGGTGGCCAGCGACACCTACCACGCAGGGCGGAAGGACGTGGATCACACCCTCGACGCCAGCCTTCGCTGGAGCGCGCGCGGCCGGTTCGCGGTCCGTGGGTTCTACCGCTTCGAGACGAACGACGCGCGCCTGGGAGGGGCGGCTCCTGCCACCTCCGACGTGGGGAGCTTCACCGAGAACCAGGTCGGAATCGCGGTCGAGTGGTCGAAGGTGTTGTGGCGGTCCTCGGCGGGAGGCGTCGATTCCGACGACGATACGCCCTGACGCTCAGGGTGCGATGAGCTCCGCGAGAGACTCGATCCGCGCGTCGCCCGGGCGTCTGTAACCGATGAAATAGACGTCGGCGGCGCGGGCCGCCCGGGCGTCGAAGTCGGAATCGCCGACGAAGCAGGCGTCGTCGCGCGCCATGCCCGCTTCGCGCAGCACGTGCTCGATCAGGTCGGGCTCGGGCTTGCCGTTTGGAACCAGGTCCACACCCGCGGCCCAGCGCACGTGCTGCCGCAGCGAGGCCAGCTCCAGCAGCCGCTCGACCATGGCCATGGGCGAGTTGCTCGCCACCGCGATCGCCTTTCCCGCGCGCTCCAGGCGATCCAGCGTCTCCTGGGCCCCTTCCATCGGGCGGATCCACGACGCGTAACGGGGGAACTCGCGCGTGTAGTGCTCGATCAGCCCCTCCACCGTCCAGTCCGGAAAGAAGCGGCGGCGGTCGGCCTCGACGTCCTGTCCCCAGCAGACCGAGAACTCCTCCTCGGTGAGCGGCCGCTGGCCGTGCGCTTCCAGCGTGTCGTTCAGGAGCCGCCACCAGCACTGGAAGGAGTCGACGAGCACGCCGTCGAGGTCGAAGACGA
>DASSLZ010000127.1:0-2949 GCA_035689165.1 Candidatus Eiseniibacteriota bacterium
CCCGATCGTGCGGATCACGCGGCGCGAGATCCCGGGCCCGAGATTGGCCGCCTTGATGAAGGGGATCACGTACTGGGTGAGCATCGCTTCGGCCTCGGCAGGGACGCCGGGGAGCGCGAAGTAATCGGTCTCCTGATGGTCGAAGTGCAGGCCGGGAGCCGTGCCGCGCGGGTTTTCGATCACGCGCGCGCCGCGCGGGACCAAGGCCTGCGCCTCGTTGATCGCGGGCATGTCGATCCCCCGCGACTTGAACCGCGCGCGGATGTGGGCCAGCACCGATTCGTCGAGCACCAGGCGGCGGCGGAACACCGTCGCGATCACCTTGCGCGTGAGGTCGTCCGGGGTCGGGCCCAGGCCGCCGGTCGCGATGACGAAGCGCGCCCGGTGCCCCGCGGCGCGGAACGCCTCGGAGAGGCGCGCCGTGTCGTCGCCGACCGTGGTCTGGAAGATCACCTCGACCCCGATCTCGGCCAGCCGCTCGAGGATCCGGTCGGCGTTCGTGTTCCGCTTCAGCCCGTGCAAGAGCTCGGTGCCGATGGTGATGATCTCGGCGCTCACGGAATGGCTCCTTTCACAGCGGGGCTCCCATCGCGAGCAGGATCCGCAGCACCAGATTCGTCAGGATCCCCGCGAGCAGGTCGTCCACGACGACGCCGTAGCCACCCGGCAGCGCCTGGCTCCGCCGGATCCCGAACGGCTTCAGGATATCGAAGAGTCGAAAGAGCAGGAATGCCGCGGCGAGGTAAATCCAGGCCCGGGGCCCCTCGAGACGGGCGGTCCCCCCGAGCGCCCCCATGCCGAGTCCGCCCCACACCGACACCATCATCCCGATCACCTCGTCGATGACGATCGGCTTGGCGTCGGTCCCCAGCTCCTTCTCCGCCTCGCCGCTGGACCATACCGCGAGCGGCAGGAGAGCCAGGATCGCGATCAGCAGCGGGGCCGGCGCGAGCGACGAGGGGGCGAGGTGGGCGAGGAGCGCCAGGGCGAGCGCCACGACCAGCGAGGCGGCCGTCGCGGGGGCGACCGGGAAGCGCCCGATGCCGAACGCCGTGGCGAGGAGAACGGCGGCGCTTCGCATGCCGGGGCCGGGCCCTAGCCCAGCGTCTTCAGCACGAGCTTGCAGGCCACCTTCAGCGTGTCGAAGACGCCCGCGCCGCGCAGCGCGACCGCCTCGAAGTACGGCGCCTGGCTCGGATTCAGCTCCTTCTCGAGGTCGGCCACGGAAACCACCCGCGGCAGGTCGCGCTTGTTGTACTGCATCACCAGCGGAACCTTCTCGGTGGCCAGGCCGTGCTCGGAGAGGTTGTCGTGCATGTTCATCAGGCTCTCGACGTTCGCGTCGAAGCGGTCGATCTGCGAATCGGCCACGAAGACGATCCCGTCCACCCCCTTCAAGATGAGCTTCCGGCTGGCGTTGTAGTAGACCTGCCCGGGCACGGTGTACAGGTGGAAACGGGTGCGGAAGCCGCGGATCTGGCCCAACTCGAGCGGCAGGAAGTCGAAGAAGAGGGTGCGGTCCATCTCGGTCGCGAGCGAGATCATCTTGCCGCGGGTCTCCTGCGGCACGCGGGAGTAGATGTGCTGGAGGTTGGTCGTCTTGCCGCAGAGCCCCGGACCGTAATAGACGATCTTGCAGTTGATTTCCCGGGACGAGTAGTTGATCAGCGACACGAAGCGATCGTGCTCCTTACTCCCGGAACAGGCTGTCGATCTCGCTGTCGGCTTCCGCCAGGAATTCGGCGCCCAGCGTGGGCACCGTGGCCTCCTCGTTCCGGTACTGAAGCTTGTTGAAGAGCCGGTTCAGCACGACGATCAGCTCGTCCGAGGCGCGGCGCGCCTTCAGGCGCACCAGTCCCAGCGAGGTCTTCTTGTCGAAGAGGACGACCAGGATCACGCGATTGGCGATGAGCGACAGGTAGAGGCTCTCGTTCGTCCCCTGGTGCACCAGGGTGGCGAAGTCCTTCTCGCCGACCATCTCGGCGAGCTGGGCGTTGGCCGCGAAATCGGCCGCCGCGAGCGAGGAGAAGGAGGTGACGTCGAAACCGGGAGGCTCGCCGATCGAGTTGATGAGCTGACCGGTCTTGTCGATCAGCATGACGCTGCGCGATCCCGCGCTGCGCATCAACGTCTGCAGAATGAGACTGATCGAATAGAAGTCTTCCTCGAAAAGCGCCCAATTACCCTTGACCATCGTCCTGGCTCCTTGGACAACGGGCCCGAGACGCGGCACGGATCGGCCGCCCGCCCGCGAAGAGGGTGCCCTGCCCGTCCCTCGCGAACCCTGCGGCGAGGCCGATGTGCCCCCACACCCATCCATGGCGCGACAGCCTGTCGCGCGACTTCGAGGAATTGGGCGAAACCTACCATGTTCCCCCCATGGGTCAAGGGGAATGTGCCGGAAAATTTGGGGTTACCCGATCTCCTTCCGGCCGGTCAGGGCTCGGGCGAGCGTGACCTGGTCGGAGAACTCGAGGTCGGATCCCATCGGCACGCCGCGCGCGATGCGCGTGACGGCGAGGTCCGGGACCGACTGGAGCAGGCGCGCGATGTAGAGGGCCGTCGCCTCTCCCTGCGCCGTGGGATTGGTCGCGACGATCACCTCGCGCACGTTCCCTTCCTTCACGCGGCGGAGAAGCTCGGTCAGGCGGAGCTGGTCGGGGCCGACGCCGTCCACGGGCGAGAGGGCGCCCTTGAGCACGTGGTAGCGGCCGCGGAATTCGCCCGTCCGCTCCAGCGCCAGCACGTCCATCGGCTGCTCCACGACGCACAGGACGGACGGATCGCGGCGGGTGTCGGCGCACAGCGCGCAGGGCTGGGTCTCGGTGACGTTGCCGCAGATCTCGCAGTCGGTGACCTTGGATTTCAGATCGAGGATCGCTTCGGCCAGGCGGCGCGCATCCGCCTCGGACGTGCGAAGCATGTGGAAGGCGATCCGCTGCGCCGACT
>DASSLZ010000128.1:0-18147 GCA_035689165.1 Candidatus Eiseniibacteriota bacterium
TCCCGCGAGCGGACAGCGCACCGTCGCTTGCGGCCACCGTGGCCGAGTGGAGGCCGGTGTCGTCCGCGTGCGGCACGGCGTGCAGCGTTCCCACGGCGATGCCGCGACCCGCGTCCTCGGTGGTCACGTCGGCGAAGGCCGGCCCGGATTCCAGGGCGAACGCGATCGGGTCTCCGTCGGGGTCTGTGGCCCGCAACGCCTGAGCCGCCACGTCGCCGACATCCACCGTCATGTCCGTGACCGGATCCAAGCCCGGGGCGCCTCCTGTCGAGGGGGGACCGGGGACGAGCCCGTCCACGTCGAACCAGTCGCGTCCGAGGATGATCGTATTGTCGAAGCCGGCGCCGCCGCACTGGGAGCCGAACGCCGTCTCGGGCGGTCCGGGCGCCACGTGATCCAACGTGGGGGCGTCCGTGACGACCTGGAGCGAAGGCGTGCCGAACGTGACCGCCACCGAGATCGACGCGAGCCGGTACAGGCCCGCCGGCATCGCGATGATGCCGAACTGCGCCGCGTAGAACTCGGTCGTGGAACCCCCCGCGAAGAGCGTGGTCGGGAGGGTCGCGTGGTTCACGAAGTCGCTGAACGCGACGTGACCGTCGGTGGCGCGGAGCGCGAATTCGTACGAGGAGATGGTGAAGGGCTGGCTGCCCGTGAAGCAGACGGCCGCGGAGCCGTCCCGATTGTGGTCGGAGGAGAGCCAGACGTCCACCGTCGTGGTTCCCGTGGGGGGCAGCACGTCGGCGGCGGTGTGCGCGCCGTCGCCGTTCGAATCGAGGTACATGTACTGAGCGCGCGCGCCCGGCGCCACCAGAAGGAGGGCGACGAGCGCGGCGAACGTGGCGAAGCGAACCGGGGAGGGTGCGTGTGGGGCGGCCATCGGGATCTCTCCTCGGCCGGTCCGCGGACGCACCGGCCTCGTGAGGGCACGTGGGGGATGAATGTTCATTCTAGCACCGGGCGGTGCGGCGCCCCAGGGCCGACTACGAGCGGCTCCGTCGCCTCGACTTGCGACGGGCCCAGTCCAGCAGCTTCGCGGCGGGCCACGTGTTGATCACGCGCGAGGCGGGAATCCCGGCGCGGCGTGCATGCGCGATCGCGTACTCGGCGTAGACCAGCTCGGCGCCGGAGTGCGCGTCGCTGTCCAGGGCGAACAGGCAGCCCGCCGCGAGCGCGCGCTTGGCCAGCGCAAAGTCCAGGTCCTGGCGGTAGGGATCGCCATCCAGCTCGATGGCGACGGCGCGCTTCGCCGCCTCCTCGAAGACCTCGTCCCAGCGCGCGAGCACGCCCTGGCGGGAGTACATGCGCCCGCGGGGATGCGCGAGGATGTGCACGCCGGGGTGGCGCACCGTGGCGAGCATGCGCTCCGTCTGATCCTCCGCCTTCCGCAGCTTCGAATGGGGCGCGGCCAGGAGCAGCTCGAACGTGGCGATCTCCTCGGGCGTCATGTCCACGCCGCCCTCGGCCGGGATGTTGGCTTCGATCCCCTGGATGACCCGGAAGGCGCCCTTCCACCGGCGGTTCAGCGTCTCGATCTCGGCGCGCTGGCGCGCGGCGTCCTTCATGCTCATCCCGCGCGCGATGCGCAGCCCGTACGAGTGGTCGCTCACGCCGATGTACTCGTAGCCGCGCTCCCGGGCGGCGGCCGCCATGCGGGCGATGCTCTCGCCGCCGTCGCTCCACGTGGTGTGCATCTGGAGGTCGCCCCGGTAGTCCTCGATGCCGACGGCCCCCGATCGGGATCGGATCAGGTGGAGCGCCTCGGCCCGACTCAGGAAGTTCGTCCGGTGCGCGTGGGCCGCCTCGACCTCGGCGGCCTTGCCGCTCGCCGCTACCGCGCGCTCGACGGTGGAACTGGTCCCATGCTCCAGCGACTCGAGGATGACCCGTTCGCTGGCGGGACCGATGTAGGGCACCTGGCGCAGGCTCCCGGCCGCCACGACGGCGTCGAGAGGCTCCTCCAGGCGCAGCACCGCCTGGGCCGCCCGCTTGTAGGCGATCCGGCCGTGCGGTGAAGCGTGGATGAAGGCCAGGTCGTAGAGCTGGCCCGCGATCTCGAGATTGAGGTCGCGCGTAGCCCGCGGCATGGGGTCAGTCTATGATCCCGGCGGCCTGTCGTGAACGTCGAGATCGGGAGGGTGGGGAATGCACGCGCTGATGGATGAGCTTCGAAACGGATTGATGGTGGACTGGGCGCAGCTCGTGCGGATCGCGGTGCGGCTGCTCCTCTCCGCGGGGCTCGGGGCCGTGGTCGGGCTCCAGCGGGAGCAGACCGGGAAGCCCGCGGGACTGCGGACCCACATGCTGGTCGCCCTCGGCGCGACCCTCTTCGTGCTCGCCCCCCTCGAGATGGACGTTTCGATGAGCGACATCGGCCGGGTGATCCAGGGCGTGGCGACGGGCATCGGGTTCATCGGCGGAGGGGCCATCTTGAAGCTTTCCGCCGAGCGCGAAGTGCGCGGGCTGACGTCGGCCGCGGGGATCTGGATCACCGCCGCGGCCGGCGTGGCGGTGGGGCTGGGCCGTCTCGCGATCGCCGCGGTGAGCATCCTCCTCACCTGGATCATCCTGGCCATCATCGGGCGCGCCGAGCGGCGCATCGAGAAGAACCGGGGACTGTAGAAGAGTTACGACTTCCCGGTGGAGAGCCCCGAGCGCTCGAGCAGGCGTTGGTACTGCGCTTGGGTCAGCGGCATCACCGAGAGCCGCGGAAGGCGGACGAGATCCGCGGTCTTGAGCGCGGCGTCGGTCCGGAACGTGGCGAGCGGAACGGGGAAGGGAAGGGCCCGGTCCGCTTTCAAGCGGACCACGACGCGCTTGGGATCCTTCTGCTTGGGATCGGGAAAGGGATCGGAGGAGGCGGTCGCGAGGCCGACCACCTGCTTCTCGTCGCCGGTGTGGTAGATGGCGATGGTGTCGCCTTTCTGGACAGAGCGCAGGTGTTTCAAGGCGAGCGCGTTGGACACCCCGTCCCAGACCGTCGTCTTGTCACGGCTCAGGTCGTCGAAGGAGTACGACGTCGGTTCGGTCTTGAAGAGAAAGACGGCCATCCCCAGACTCTAGCGACACCCACCCGGCTCCCGCAACGAAAGAGGATGGCCATGTGCCGAAACATCAAGACCCTGTTCAACTTCGATCCGCCCGCCACCGACGAGGAGATCCGGGCGGCCTCGCTCCAGTTCGTCCGGAAGCTCTCCGGTTTCACCAAGCCCTCCGCCGCGAACGAGGCGGCGTTCCAGCGTGCCGTGGACGAGACGGCCGTGGTCGCGAAGCGTCTCCTCGATTCCCTCGTGACGAATGCCACCCCTCGCGACCGCGAGATCGAGGCGGAGCGCGCCCGCGCGCGGGCGGCCGTGCGATTCGGGAAGGGCTGAGCCCGGCGCAGGCACTGGTCCCTGCGAACCGTTCCGCGAGGGCGGGGTTCTTGCAGGCACCATCCTGGGGCGCCGTGCCGGCGCCCCCCGACGTGCGGCACCACCCTGGAGCGGCGGCGATCTTCGATGACCGGCGCTTTGGCAGTTCCCGGCCCCGCTTCTCGATTCGCGGGTGGCGTGTTCTCGCAAGCCGCGGCCGCAGCGGCGCTGCTCGCTCTCTGCGCCATGCTCCCCGGAACCGCTTCGGCACATGCTTCGGTTCCTCCGCCTTCCCTTGCCAGCGACCCGCTGGCCACGACCGACGCGCCGGAGTGGCATCTGCTCTTCGGCCAGGCCTACCTCGATACCGTCACGGCATCGACGGCCGCCGCGCGCATCGCCTCGGTCGCGGCGCTCGAGAGCGACCACTGGGAGATGGAGCCCTCGGGCGCGCTCGCGCACCTCATCTCGCAGTGGAAGCCGGTCCACCACCTGATTTTTCGGATGTTCTCGGGCAAGGCGTTCGGGCGCGTGCTCATCGACGTGAAGCCCCTGTCCGGGCGGCGAGCCCAGATCCGTTTCCAGGGCGTGCTGGCTTCCCATCGCGACATCGAGCACAACCCGGCTCGGGGGTGGGCGGAGCACGCTTACGCTTCGGCGGTGCGCGTCTGGCAAAAGGAAATGCACGATGACCTGGCCCGGGGGGTCCCCTGAGCACGCCCATGAAGGTCAGCGTGGTGATCCCCGCGTACAACGAGGAGGTCCTTCTTCCCGCGTGCCTCGATTCGCTGAGCCGCCAGGACTACCCGGGCGAGATCGAGATCATCGTCGTGGACAACGGCAGCACCGACGGGACCGCGGCGGTGGCGCGATCGCGAGGCGTGCGCGTCGTCACCGAGACGGAGCGGGGCTACAGCCGGGCGCTGGCGAGCGGGTTCGCCGCCGCCACCGGCGCGATTCTCGCGAGCACGGACGCGGACACGGTGGTGCCCCCCTTCTGGATCTCGCGCCTGGTGCGTGAGTACGTCCGGCGGCCCGACGTCGTCGCCGTGGGCGGGGAGATCGTCTTCTGCGAGCCGAACCTCGGGGCGCGCCTCTTCACCCGCGGCCTGCTGCCGCTGCTGAACCGCGCGGACCGAAGCCGGCCCGAGGGGCCGCACCTCTGGGGAGCCAACTTCTCGGTGCGCAGGGGCGCCTTCGAGGCGGCCGGCGGCTGGAACCTCGACTTCAACCTCCAGGTCGACACGGAGCTGTCGGAACGCCTGCGCGCGCACGGCCGGGTCGTGCTGCTGGAAGACGTGCCGGTCTACACGTCCTGCCGGCGATGGAACCGGATGCTCGGCCGGAGCCTCTTCGTCTACGCCACGAATTTCCTCTCGCTGGAGCTGCGGGGCCGGCCGCTCTGGCGGTCCTTCCCGAACGTGCGGGAAGCGGCGCTGTCGGCGCCGGTTCGGGGACCCGCCCAGCGGCCGCTCGCCTGGGCCATGTCGGTCGCGGTGGCGGTGCTCGCGGGGATCGGCGTCTACGACATGCTCTCGCCCTGGTCCAGCGCCTTCGGCGGCACCCACTGGGCCGGACCCGGGCGGGACCGCGTCGTGGCGCTGACGTTCGACGACGGTCCCAACGAGCCCTACACCTCGGAGGTTCTCGCGATCCTGCGACGCGAGCGCGTGCGCGCGACGTTCTTCCTGATCGGGGACCGGGTCCGCCGGGAGCCGGGCATCGCGGCGGAGATCGCGCGCGAGGGGCACGTCGTGGGGAACCACTCGGAGACGCATCCGTTCGCGCTCGCGCTCGAGACGCCGGAACGGATCCGTTCCGAGCTGGACCGCGCGGAGCGGCAGATCCACGCCGCGACCGGCATCTATCCGCGCCTTTTCCGTCCGCCCCAGGGACTGCGTTCCCCCTGGCTCATGAGCGTCGCCGAGAGCGACTCCCTCGACACGGTGACCTGGGACGATTCGCCGGTGGACTGGAATCCGCTCACGGCGCGCCAACTCTCCGATCGCGTCGTCGCCGCCGCGCATCCCGGGGCGATCATCCTGCTCCACGACGGCCTCAACCTCGTGCCCGGCGCGGACCGGCGCGTCGTGGTCAGCGGGCTCTCCTCGATCATCGAGCGCCTGCGGGCCGAGGGCTATCGGTTCGTGACCGTGCCCGACCTGCTCCGGGAGCCGTCCTCGCTTTCGCGCTGGCCCGCCCGCTATCGGACCACGACCCTGCCTGCTTCACGGGGAGCCCAAGCCCGCCGCCTGGCATCCTGACGCCTAGCCCGCGCTGGCGGCGTCCTTCTTCTTCGAGTAGAGCAGGTCGTAGAGCACGGTCCACGTCTTCCCGCCGTCGGAGGAGTTCTCTCCGAGCTGGCGGACCGTGCCGTCCGCAAGCGGCGTCAGCGTCAGACGCGCGGGGATCCGCTCGTTCTTCAAGCCCTGCCGGTATCCCTCCAGGCGCATGGCGCCATCGTGGAACGTGCCGTCGAACTCGGCGATTCCTCCCTGGTCGTCCACCCACGTCTGGTGCCACGTCTTCGTGGTCGGGTTGTAGTAATTGAAGCTCTCGCCCTTGCCTCCGGCGCCGCCCGTCCAGTGCTCATGGATCCAGCAGTCGCCGTTCTCCACGGTGATGGAGCTCTGTCCGGCCGGGCTCCCCTCCGGGGCACGCACGTCCCACTGTCCGACCCAGAAGTCGAACTGCCGGCTCTCGGCGAGGTGAGCGCAGGGGCGCTCGTTCCACTCCACGCGCTGTACGACCGAGGCGAAATGGCTCGTGCCGCGAAGCGGCTGGAGGTCGGCGTCGGTCTTCAACGACTCGGTGGAGCGGTAGCCCGCCGCGATCGCCTTCTCGAGCCATACGAACGCCTGCGCGCTGTCTCCCATCCGCGTGTAGACGCACGCCAGGTTGTACCGGACCAGCGGGTTCTCCCCGATCGCGTCGGACTTGAGGTAGGCGGGGATCGCGTCCTTCAGGTTGCCGAGCTTGAGATAGCTGGTGCCCAGGCGGAACCAGGCGCGGCCGTTGCCCGGCTCGCGCTTGGCGATCGCCCCGTAGGCGGCCGCGGCGGCCTTCCAATCTTCTTTCTGATACGCGGCTCCCGCTTCCTGCCAGGTCGGGCCGGCCGCATCGGCGGCGCAAACCGGCATCGGGAGCGAGAAGGCGAGGAGCACGGCGGCGAGCGCGAGGAAGGGGACCGGCCGGACGAAGCGCGGATGGCTCACGAAAAGACCCTCTCCGGCGGCCGGCGGCGCCCGGGCAGAGCCGGGGTCACGTGGCGGAGGGGGTACGCCTGATCCTAGATCAGGCCGGCCCGAACGGTAATGGAAATGTGCGGGGGGTCATGGGCGTGTCTCGATCGTGACGTATTCGTTCGAGGGAGCCGTGCTCCCGCCGGTCCGCAGATCCTCGGCGAACTCATCGGGCAGCGCACTCTCGCGGATGGCACGCATGGCCCGCTCGATATCGTAGTCGACCCGCACGAACGTGACGTGAGGCGCCGCGTCACCCACCTCGAGGAGCACGTAGCCCGCCTGCCAGTTGCCGTCCTTCGGTCTTCCCACGGAGCCGGTGTTCACGAAGTGCATCCCCGCGATCTCCCGGTACCACGGCCGGTGCGTGTGTCCGAACGCGATGATGTCGCCCGGCTGCATCCCGGCGATCTTGGCCATCTGCAGGCAGAAGGAATCGGGGCGGTCCTCGGTCCAATAGAGCGTGTTCGCGACGGGAGAGGCGTGCACCAGGACGATGCGAGGGCCCTCGGGAACGTGCCCTCCCATCACCCTCAGATCCAGGCGAAACGGCAGCCCGGCGAGGTAGTGCCGGGTATCGTGATGGATGTGCGTGAGCGTCCAGGCGTAGCTCTGGTGGGCCAGCTCTTCCTGGCGGGGATTTTCGTAGCGGCATCCGCAGTGCATGTAATTGGTCGCGGTCGTGGAATCGTAGTTGCCCGCCACGCCCGCGATCCCCCGGAAGCGAAGGCGCGCGACGACCTCGTCCGGCCAAGGCCCGTAGCCGACCAGGTCTCCGAGGTGATAGGTCGCGTCGATCTCGCTTCGCGTCTCCAGGTCGGCGAGGACCGCCTCGAGCGCGGGGAGATTGCCATGGATGTCCGAGATCAGGGCGTACTTCACGGAGCCGCTCCCGGGGCCGCCGGCTTGAGCGCCGGGATCCTCGCGGCCTCTGCCGGCCCGCCTTCGGGGAACCAGTGGCGCGTGCGGTTGCATGCCGCGCACACCGAGAGCATGACGGGGACTTCCACCAGGACGCCGACCACCGTGGCCAGCGCGGCGCCCGAGCCCGGTCCGAACAGGGTGATCGCCACGGCGACCGCCAGCTCGAAGAAGTTGCTCGCCCCGATCAGCGCGCCGGGGGCGGCGACGTTGTAGGGAACCCGGAGCCATCGCATCAATCCGTAGGCCAGGCCGGCGTTGAGGTAGACCTGGATAAGGATCGGCACCGCGATCAGGAGCACGTGGAACCAGCGGCTCGTGATGTTGTCGGCCTGGAACGCGAAGATCAGGATCAGCGTCGCGAGGAGCGCCAGCGTCGTGATGGGGCGGAAGACCGGGAGGAACGCGCGCTCGAACCATGCGGCCCCCTTGGCCCGCAGGAGGAGAACCCGGCTCAGGCTGCCGAGGCCCAGGGGGATCACGATGAAGGCGACCACGCTGTAGAGCAGCACCCCAAACGGAACCGTGAGCGCGCTCGCCCCGGCGACCAGCAGGCTGACGATGGGAGCGAAGGCCACCAGCATGATCAGGTCGTTCAGCGAAACCTGGACAAGGGTGTAGGCGGGGTCGCCATCGGTCAGATAGGACCAGACGAACACCATGGCCGTGCACGGGGCCGCGGCCAGGATGATCGTTCCGGCGACATACTGGTCGGCCAGCGCGGGGCCGAGGATCGGCAGGAAGAGGTGCTTGAAGAACACCCACCCCAGCAGGGCCATCGAGAACGGCTTGACCAGCCAGTTGACGAACAGGGTGACGAGGATGCCTCGGGGGCGGCGGCGGACGCCGGCGATGCTGGCGAAGTCCACCCGGAGCATCATCGGATAGATCATCAGCCAGATCAGGATGGCGATCGGAAGGTTGATCCGGCTGTCCCGGCCGAATTCCAGCCCGCGCAGCGCGCCCACGAAGTCCGGAGCCGCCTTGCCGAGGAGGATGCCGGCCGCCATGCACAGCGCGACCCAGACCGTGAGATAGCGCTCGAACCGGTTCATCGGGGGCGGGGGCGCAGGGGGAGCGCCTTCGCTCCCGCCGCGCGGTGGGAGCGTCCCGGGTCGGCGGCGCACAGCTCGGACACGGGGATCGCCTTGACGGCGCGAAGGCGCTTCCGATCGCGCAGCACCGCCGGGTCCTTGTCCAGAGCCCCGCGCAGCATCGCGAGGAGGGGATGCGCGTAAGCGTTGGGACTACGCGGCGTCAGCGCGTATTCGATCCATTTGCCCTCGCGCCGATCGCGCACCAGACCCGCGTGCTTGAGGATCGCGAGGTGCTTGGATACCGTGGAGGGGGCGAGGGCCAGGACGGCCTGCACCTGGCAGACGCAGAGCCCGCCCGACTCGAGAAGCTTGAGGATCCGGGTGCGCGTGGGGTCGCCGGCCGCCTTGAGCGCGAGTTCCAGGTCACGCATGCGAAACGCCTCCGTTTCGTCAATTCGTCACATGGCGAATTATAAAGGGGACGAACCGATGGGTCAAGTGGCGTTGGTCACGGGGTCGACGCGGGGGATCGGTCAGGAGACGGCGCGCCAGCTCGCGGCGCGGGACTACACCGTGGTTGTCACGGGACGGAGCCTGCGCGCCGCGAGCGAGGCCGCCGCAGGCATCGGAGCGCGGGCCGTAGCGCGGGCCCTGGACGTCTCGGACCCCAAGTCGGTGGCCGCGCTGGGGGCCTGGATCGCGAGCGCGATCGGAAGCCTGGACGTTCTGGTGAACAACGCGGCCATCCTTCTCGACGAAGGGAAGAGCATTCTCACGCTCGACCCCCAGACCTTCGAGGCCACGATGCGCACGAACGTGCTCGGGGCGCTCCTTGTGACCCAGGCAATGGCGCCGCTCCTGCGCCGGGCTCGCGCTCCGCGGGTCGTGAACGTCTCCTCCGGCGCGGGGCAGATCTCGTCCATGACGACCTACGCGCCGGGGTACTCCATCTCGAAGGCGGCGCTGAACGCGGTCACCGTTCTTCTCGCCGCGGCGCTTCCGAACGCGCGCGTGAACTGCGTGGACCCGGGGTGGGTGCGGACCGACATGGGCGGGCCGAACGCGACGCGCGGCGTCGCGGAGGGGGCGGAGACGATCGTGTGGCTCGCGACCCTGCCGGCGAACGGGCCCACCGGCGGCTTCTTTCACGACCGGAAACGGATCGCCTGGTAGGAGACGCCGTCGCGCGGTCGGGTCGCTTCAGAAATCGATGACGAACTTCCCGTTCTGGTGGAGCAGCTCGCCGTCCACGCGGATCTCGCCGCCGTCGCGCAGGTCGCACACCATGTCCCAGTGCACCGCCGAGACATTGGTGCCCCCGGACTCGGGAATGCTCGCCCCCAGCGCCATGTGGAACGTGCCCGCGATCTTCTCGTCGAAGAGCGTGTTCCGCATGAAGCGGGTCACGCCCTTGTTCGTGCCGATCGCGAACTCCCCGGGCACGCGCGCGCCGGCGTCGATGTCGAGCGTCTGGTTGAGGAAGTCCTCGCCCTTGTCCGCCTTCGCTTCCACGACCCGCCCCTTCTCCAGCCGGAGGCGCACGTTCGTGACCTCGCGCCCCCGGTACACGGCGGGGTACGTGTAGCGGACCCGCCCCTCGACAGAGCCCTCGACCGGACTGGTGAAGACCTCGCCGTCGGGCATGTTGGCGCGTCCGTCGCAATTGATGAACGGCCGGCCCTCGATGCTCAAGCGGAGGTCGGTGTCGGGGCCGAGCACGCGGATCTCCTTCTTCCCGCGCATCCAATCGACGATGCGCTGCTGCCAGCCGGAGAAGCGCTTCCAGTAGCCGATGGGGTCGTCGCGATCGGGAAGGCAGGCGCCGTAGACCAGCTCTTCGAACTCCGTGAGGCCCATCTCGGCGTCCTGCGCGGAGGCGGGCGTGGGGAACAGGGTCCCGACCCAGCGCAGCTCCTTGGCGGCCGCCCGCTGCATGAAGATGCGGGTCACGTCGCCCGCGGCCTTCTGGTTCAGGGCCATCTTCTGCGGCGGGACGTTGCTGAGTGACTTGGTGTTCGCCGCGCCCCAGATGGCGATGAACCCCTCGTAGGTCTCCATGATCTGACGGAAGGGAGGCGGCACGTGCTGGAGCTGGTCGTCCGAGGCGTGGCGATAGAACGTCTCGTCGAGGCCGGGAATCTGGGCGAGGACGAAGGGGTACGCGCCGGCCTTCAGCACCTCGGCATACACCGCGCGGATCAACGGCTCCGCCAGGGTGCTTCCCTGGATCGCGACTCTCTGACCCGGCCTGGCCGCGATGGAGTAGTTCACCAGCAGGTCGGCCAGCCGTTCCACGCGTGGATCGGACATGGCGCGGGAGCCTACACCACGGGCAGGGCCCTGTCATTCGATCCGTGCGGGCCGCCCGCGCCCGTCCCGGGCGCTCTCGTTATCGCCCGACCGTCGCCGTCGAAGGCGTGACCTCGCTGGTCTGCTTGGTCCCGAGCAGATGGATCAGGCCGACGGCGAAGTTGGCGGCGGTCACACCGCCCAGTCCGCGCATCGTCGAGTTCGACTTGCCCACCCGCCGGTCCACGTCCGCCGTCTGATCCGCCACGCTGGTGAGGCGCCGGTTCAGCGACGCATTCTGCTCGGCGAGCGCGAGGGAATCGGCCACCCGCTGCGCCTGGAACGCGACGACGCGATTGTTGCTCGCGACCAGGTCGGCGCGAAGAGCATCGTTCTCCGCGCTCAGGCGCGCGCTCTGCTGCTGCAGGGCTCCGAGCGTCGCCGTCAGCTCCTCCTGCTCCTTGGAGAGCTGCGCCAGGTTCGCGGACATGCGCGCGATCTTGACGCCGGCCTGCGCCAGGCTGCTCTCGGCGACCGCCGCCGCGATCCCCGCGATCCGGCTGTCGGTGGTCTTCTCGTTCACGCGCTGCATCAGATCCTGGATGTCCGCGACGAACTTGCCTGACGTGCCGGCCGCCACGGCACGGTTCCGCTGCTCGCGAGCCTCGTTCACCCGGATTCCCGCCACGATCAGCCCGGAGAGGACGAGCACCGCGACGACCAGTCCTCCCATGACCCAGTTGCGAATCGTCCACTGCTTCTCGTGAATGTCGATGACCGGAGATTCCGGAGCTTCATCCGATAGCCGTCTCATCTCCCGCCTCCTGGGCGCACCGGCCCGAAACGAAAAAACGCCCTCTCGCGGCACCTTCGCCGCGCGGGGCGCTATCGAGTTGGCCTGCCAATGGCCCCTCCTTTCGGGGACCTGCTTCCGGCGTTACGAACCTACGGTACACCCGTGGGCCGGTACCGTTTCGTACTACCTAAGTACCATCCCTTGTCGGCGCTCCTCGATGCCCCTTAGACTCGGGACGCCCCACCGATCCCACAACGGAGGACCCTGTGAACGCGCTCGAATCCTTGAAGGCGCGCCTGCTCGAAGCGAGCGACCTCGAGTACGCGGCCAGCCTGCTGCACTGGGACCAGACGACCTACATGCCTCCCGGCGGCGCGGAAGCGCGCGGCCGGCAGATCGCGCTCCTCTCCAAGCTCGCGCACGAGCGGTTCACCGCCCCGGAGACGGGGAAGCTGCTCGAGGCGGCGGAGCGGGAGACGGCGTCACTCCCGTACGACTCGGACGAAGCCTCGCTGGCCCGCGCCACCCGCCGCGACTGGGATCTCCAGATCCGGCGGCCCTCGAGCCTCGTGGCGGAGCTGTACGAGCAGGCGGCGCGGAGCTACCAGGCGTGGATCGCGGCGCGCCCGGCGAACGATTTCGCGAGCGTCCGGCCGCACCTGGAACGCACGCTCGAACTCTCGCGGCGCATGGCCGACTGCTATCCCGGCTACGACCACATCGCCGACCCCCTGATCGCGTTCGCCGACTACGGCATGAAGGCGGAGTCGATCCGCACACTGTTCGCCGAGCTGCGCCGCCGCCTGGTGCCTCTGGCGCAGGCGATCACGTCGCGCCCGCTCGCCGACAATTCCTGCCTCCACCGGCGTTCCCGGCTGGAGGACCAGACGGCGTTCGGCATCGACGTGATCCGGCGCTTCGGGTACGACTTCCAGCGCGGGCGGCAGGACTTCACGCGCCATCCCTTCATGACCAAGTTCTCGCTCGGCGACGTGCGGATCACGACCCGCGTGAACGAGGACGATCTGACGGACATGCTCTTCTCCACGCTGCACGAATGCGGTCATGCGCTCTACGAGCAGGGGATCGACCCCGGCTACGAGGGGACCCCGCTCGCGTCCGGCACCTCCTCCGGCGTGCACGAGAGCCAGTCGCGGCTGTGGGAGAACCTCGTCGGGCGCAGCCGCGGCTTCTGGGAGTTCTTCTTCCCCCGCATGCAGGCCGCTTTTCCCGAACAGCTCCGCGGGGTCTCGCTGGACGCGTTCTACAAGGCCGTGAACCGCGTCGAGCGCACGCTCATCCGCACCGATTCCGACGAGGTCACCTACAACCTGCACGTGATGCTCCGGTTCCAGCTGGAGCTGGATCTTCTGGAAGGGAAATTGGCCGTCGCGGATCTCCCGCGCGCCTGGCACGAGCGGTTCGAAGCGGACATGGGGCTGCACGTTCCCGACGATCGGAACGGCGTGCTGCAGGACGTGCATTGGTTCAGCGGCCGCATCGGGGGCGTCTTCCAGGGCTACACGCTCGGAAACATCCTCTCGGCGCAATTCTTCGACACGGCGGTGAAGGCTCATCCGGCCATCCCCCAGGAAATCCAGAACGGAGAATTCGGGACGCTGCACGGATGGCTTCGCGAGAACATCTACCGCCACGGCGCCAAGTTCACCCCCGCCGAGCTGGTGCGGCGAGTGACGGGACGGGACCTCACGGTCGAGCCCTACATGGACTACCTCTGGCGGAAGTTCGGACCGCTCTACGGGCTCCGGAAAGAGGAACTGGGCGGCGTGAGCGTGGGATGAGTCCCCGGCGCAAGCGCGAGTGGTTCGACGACGACGGGTTCTGGCGCGATCTGTATCCGTTCATGTTTCCCGAGACGCGGTTCGAGGCCGCCGTCCTGGATACGCCCAAGCTGATTCGGCTCGCCCGGCCGCGCGGAAGGTCGGTTCTCGACCTGGCCTGCGGCCCCGGCCGCTTCTCGATCGCGTTCGCGAAGCGCAAGTACCGCGTCACCGGCGTCGACCGGACGCGCTATCTGCTCGACCGGGCACGGGCGAGGGCCAGGACCGCCAAGGTCCAGGTGGAATGGATCCGCCAGGACATGCGCGACTTCGTGCGCCCCGACGCCTTCGATCTCGCACTCAGCCTGTTCACATCGTTCGGATACTTCCAGGACAAGAGCGAGGACGTGCGGGTGCTTCGCCAGGTCCTCGAGAGCCTGAGGCCCGGCGGCGCCCTCGTGGTGGAAGTCATGGGGAAGGAGCAGATCGCCGGAATCTTCGCCCCCGTGAGCGCAGACAAGCTCGGGGACGCGCTCCTGGTCCAGCGCCGCGAGATCTTCGACGACTGGACGAGAATCTGGAACGAGTGGACCCTCATCCGAGGCGGCCGCGCCAAGACGTACGAGTTCACCCATACCATCTACTCCGGTCAGGAGCTGCGCGAGCGCTTCGAGCAGGCCGGCTATTCCGACGTGAAGTTGTACGGGAATCTCGAGGGAGAACCCTACCAGCGGCGCTCGCCGCGCCTGGTCGCCGTGGGGTGGAAGGGGAGCAGGCAGTAGGCAACGGAATCGAAGTCGTTCCTGCGGCGTTTTGAGTCAGCGGTACTCGTGTCCCAAACCCGGCCCAGGAGGAACACCATGCGACGTGCTCTGATCCTCGCCGCTTTCGTTCTGATGAGCTTCGTTCCCGTCCAGGCGTTCGCCGCGTGGGGTCTCGGTGCCAACCTGGGCATGACCCTTCACAACCCGGCCGAGACCGGATCGGACAACGTCACCCTGATCGGGTTCCCCAGCCAGGCCAGCGTGTTCACGTCGCTGCGCCCCGGGCTGCGGGTCGGGTTTGCCGGGGATTCCTCGCCGCACGAGGTGTACCTGGACGTGAGCCTGGATCACGAGGCCTCGGGTGGAGACAGTTTCACCGCGGTTCGCCTCGGCGGGAACTACCAGTACAACTTCAGCGGCACTTCCTTCCGGCCGTACCTCACGGCCGGTCTGGGCGTCTTCAGCGAGCACGCCGATTTCTCGTCGAGCACCAGCGCGACGTCGATGACCTTCGGCGGCGGGGCGGGCGTCGGATTCCCGATCGGCGACCAAGCCGGACGCCTCCGCCTGGAAGCGCGCTACGACAAGCTGCAGGAGGGGAAGGACAATGGGGACGTCGTGATCGGTGAGGCAGGCATCACGAGCCTGCTCTTCGGATTCGATCTCTGGCTGCGATGACGAGACCGAACGTGAGAACCAAGCCGCCCATCGCTCCGATCCTGGTTCTCGGACTGTTCGCCGGACTCCTCGCGGCCCTGACCTCGTGCGGCGGCGGCGGCGACGCGCAGCCCGCGCTCACTGCGGCCGAGGCCGACACTCTGATGAAGTCCTACGCCAAGGACCGCTCCGACACCGAGACCTGGCTCAAGTCCTCGCCGACGTCCTACCTGGCCACGACGCAGCGCCAGGACTTCGGAGATCGCACCACGATGACGATCGGAAGCGCCGCGGGGAGCGACGTACGCATCGAGGACCCGGCGGTGAAGCCGCG
This sequence comes from Candidatus Eiseniibacteriota bacterium, assembly GCA_035689165.1. Classification (GTDB taxonomy): domain Bacteria; phylum Eisenbacteria; class RBG-16-71-46; order SZUA-252; family SZUA-252; genus DASQJL01. The sequence goes on from DASSLZ010000128.1 coordinate 15,175, forward strand.
CCATCTCCGCGTGACGGTCGAGGGCGACTCGTTCCACGTCGAGGGGGTGGACCGCGGCGCCACGTTCGAGATCCTCAAGGACTCCACGACGGCGACCTCGGCCACGGTGCCCCCGTCCAGCATCAAGGTCGCGCGCTTCACGCTTCGGCTCTCGCACCAGCGCTTCCCGGCGATCATCGTCTTCGATCCGCAGAGCCCGCGCTACCAGCTGTACAAGGGGGTGAAGTATTTCCCCCCCGATCTCGCGTATCACATCGTGGCCGTCCTCACGCCCAATCCGCGTCCGGACACGACGATCATCCTCTCGACTCGCGGCAACCGCCGGCGCGCCGTGCGCGTGGGCTGGTTCGACTTCAAGCTGAAGGGGACACCCGTGCGGTTGGAGGCGAACCGCCTGCTCGAGCCCGGCGTCGGGGAGAAGGACATGAGCCTCTTCTTCACCGACGCGACGACCGGGAAGGAGAGCTACGGCGTGGGGCGCTATCTGGATCCCGTGCCGCGGCCCGACGGGCGCTACGTGCTCGATTTCAACAACTGCTACAACCCCGCCTGCGCCTATTCGGAGCACTACAACTGCCCGATCCCCCCGGCCGAGAATCACCTCAAGGTCGCGATCGCGGCGGGGGAGATGGATTCGCACTATATGCACTAACCGGATCCCTGAGCCGCGGCGGCCTTGGATTCCGCGTTATACTCGAAGCTCACCTCTTGAAATCCCGAGATCCGGGGGCACCGGGTCGTGCTTTGCCGTTTCGGAACGGAGGAATCAGCCGTGAGCCGCAACCCGTTCTCGTCGCGTTTCCGTCGATTCCTCTTCATCTTCGTGCTCGTTGCATCCGTGGCCATCGCCTCGCCCGCCAGCGCCCGGATCGGCATCGGCAACCCGGTCAAGAAGATGAAGGAGAAGATCCAGAATAAGGCCGAGGGCAAGGCCGCTCCGGAAGCGACGGAAGCTGCGGGCCCGCCCACGTTCGACGATGTCACCCTCGAGCTCACCGATGCCCGGATCGCCGGCATCATCGACGCGTACCAGAAGTCGAAGAAGATCGCCGCCGATCGCGCCCCCCTCAACGCGAAGCGCAATCAGCTGATGGATGAGCGCAACAAGCTGAGCGACAAGGAAGGGGACAAGATGCGCGAGCTTCGCGAAAAGCGGGGCGACATGGAACAGTGCTACCAGAGCGGCTATCGGGCCGCGGGGGACAAGAAAGCCGAGGACTACAAGAATCGCGCTCTCTCCGACCCGGTGCTCCGCGACAAGTTCACGAAGGCGGCGATGCAATACAACGAGGCCGCCGCCAAGGGCGACAGCGCCGCCATCCAGAAGCTGCAGTCCATCCTCACCGGCGAGATCCTGCCGTCCAAGGAGGACTCGGCCGCGGTGCGCGCCAAGTGCGGGCCGATGCCGCCCAAGTCCGCCGCCGAGATCAAGGACGAGCAGCTCTCCAAGGACATCGATGCGGTCGACGAACAGATCCGCAAGATCGATGAGGAAGTCTCCAAGGTGGGAAACGGAGGCATGAACCCGCAGCAGTGGGGCACGGCGCTCGAGCGCATCCAGCTCTACGTCCAGAGCAAGAAGGCGAAGAAGGAGCCCAAGATGCTCACCGACCAGGAGATCCGGGCCGTCGAGAAGCGTCTCGCCGAGCTCGAAGAGGCGATGGGGATCTAGCCGTGCGCGCGCCGCGCGCGATGGCCGTCGCGGCGGCCTTCGTCGTCGCGTGCGTGGCTTCGCCCCTCGCCGCCGAGGGGCCCGCGACCCTCGCGTTCGACCAGCACGGCACCTGGCATACCTTCTGGCGCTCCGACCAGGCGCCTGCCCGCTGGTCGGGGCCCGACTCGATGTTGAGCCGCTCGCTCGTCTGGAAGCGGCTCGCGCGGGGGTCGGACTGGGCGAGCGTCCGGCTCGCCTGTGCCGCCCCCGTCTGGCGCGCCCGCGTGATCGTGGCGCGACTCGATCCCCGGGAGGTGGCGCTCTCGCTCGCGATGGATCTTACCCGCGCCGAGGGCCGGCCCGCGTGGAGCATCGACCGCGCTCCCGAAGATGCCATCCTCGCCGTGAACGCGGGGCAGTTCATCCGCACGATGCCCTGGGGCTGGGTCGCCATGGACGGGCGTCAACGCCTTCGCCCCGGTTTCGGGCCGCTTTCCAGCGCGGTGGCGGTCGACGCCTCGGGGCGCGTGCGCTGGGCGCACGGCGACTCGCTCCTCGACGCGACCGGGGTGGTCGCGGGCTTCCAGTCCTACCCGACCCTCCTCGAGGGGAACGGGGTCGTGCCCGCGATGCTCCGCAGCCTCAATCACCTCGTGAGCCTCACCCATCACGACTCCCGGCTGGCCCTGGGCCAGACCCGCGACGGCCGGCTCCTGGTCGTGATGACGCGCTTCGACGCGATGGGGGAGGAGGCGGGCGGATTTCCGCTCGGCCCCACGACGCCCGAGATGGCGGCGATCATGGGCGCCCTGGGGGCGAGCGACGCCGTGATGCTCGACGGAGGGATCTCGGCCCAGCTCATGCTCCGAGACGGGAACGGGAAGACGCTCCGCTGGCCCGGCGTGCGCAAGGTGCCGCTCGCGCTGATCGCCCGGTCCCGGGTCGCGGCGCCGGCCGTGCGCGCCTCCAAGTAGTCCCGCCGGGGGCGTCGTATACTCCCGACCGTGATCGCTTTTCATTCTTCCCGCCACGAAGAGCACGCGCCGCCGTTCGAATACCATCGCGGCGAGATCGTGCCCTGCTTCGAGACGCCAGCCCGCATCCGGATCGTGTGCGACGAGCTCGCGGCCCGCGGACACCGGTTGCGCGAGCCCGATCAGGACAGCGCGTCCCTTCTGCCCCTGGTGCATACGCCGCGCTATCTGGCCTTTCTCGGGACGGCCTGGGACCAGTGGCTTGAGACCGACCGCGGCCGGGCCGAGGTCCAGCCCTTCCCGGCGGTGTGGCCGGTGCGCACGCTGCGCGGCGACGTGGAGCGG
>DASSLZ010000129.1:0-4417 GCA_035689165.1 Candidatus Eiseniibacteriota bacterium
TAACATATATGTTAATAGCCCTATTGGGAAGGAGGGTTCCGCGGCACCCCTCGCCGGCACGGGCGGCCTCGCGGCCTGGTGCTGCGCCGGCCGTGCGCGTCTCGCCCGGTTGTGCTAGCCTCGCACTCCCATGAGCCACACGATCAAAATCGGCGTCCGCGGCAATCGTCTCGGGATGTCCATCGGCAAGCAGACCGCCGAGGAGCTGCGCCCGCACCTGGGCGGAGCCACGATCGAGTTCGTGCCGATCGCCGACCCGGGCCGGCGCACCACGTCGCCCTGGCCGGGCGGGGCCCTGGAGCACGCGCTCACGCAGGGTGAGGTGCAGATGGTGATCCAGAACGCCAAGGACGCCTCCCCGGCGACCTCGGGCGTTTCGATCGCCGCCGTCACCACGCGCTTCACGCCGTTCGACGTGCTCATCGCGCCCGACGACGCCATCCTGGACGAGCTGCCCGAAGGGGCGGCCCTCTCGGCGCACACCGCGCTCCGCCGCGCGCAGCTCCTCAATTACCGGAACGATTTCCGGATCGTGGATTTCGCGGGCAGCCTGGAAGAGCGGATCAAGATGCTCGAGCGCGGCGACGTGGACGGGCTCGTGGTCTCCGCCTCGGCGGTGGAGCACCTGAAGCTCCAAGACCGGGTCACCGAGATCTTCACCACCGCGGTGCTCATCCCCGCGCCCGGGCAGGGCTCCGCCGTGATCCAGGTCCGCTCCAGCGACAAGGACCTGGTCAAGGCGGCCAAGCACCTGAACGATCCCGACGCGCACGCCGAGTTCGACGCCGAGCGCGCCTTCCTGAAGGCGCTGGGCGCCGACGCGCGCGCGCCGGTCGGCGCGCTGGCGCAGAACGACGGCGCGTCGATCCGGCTGGAAGGCGTGGTCGCCGAGAAGGACGGGGCCCGCCTCTTCCGCGATACGGAGTCGGGCGAGCCCAAGGAAGCGGCGGAGATCGGCGAGCGGCTCGCGCGCCGGCTCCTGGCCGAGGGCGGCCGCAGCGCGCTCGCCGCCGCCGAGAGCAACTGACATGCTCGACGCCAAGCGCATCCGCGGCGATCGCGACAAGGTCGAGGAGGCGATCCGGTACAAGAAGGTGCCGGTGGACCTGCCGCGGTACCTCGAGCGCGACGAGCGGCGGCGCGAGCTGTTGGTCCGGACCGAGGCCCTGAAGCACCGGAAGAACGAAGCCTCGGAGGAGATCGGCAAGAAGAAGCGCAGCGGCGAGGACGCCGCCACCGCGATCGCCGCGATGAAAGGGGTGAGCGAGGAGATCAAGGCGCTCGACTCCGAGCTCGCGGAGGTGGACGCGGAGCTGGACCGGCTCTCCAAGTGGATCCCGAACGTCCCGCACGAATCCACGCCCCGCGCCGAGGCGGACGGAAACCAGGTCGTCCGCTCCTGGGGCGAGCCGAAGAAATTCGATTTCGCGCCCAAGCCCCACTGGGAGCTGGCCACCGCGCTCGGTCTTCTCGACTTCGAGCGCGCCGGCAAGATCGCGGGGGCCGGCTTCCTGCTCTTCACGGGGAAGGGAGCCCGCCTGGAGCGCGCGCTCATCAACTTCATGATCGACCTGCACGCCCGAGACCACGGCTACACCGAGGTCTGGCCGCCGCACCTGGTCCGCTCCGACTGCCTGGAATCGACGGGGCAGCTCCCGAAGCTGGCCGAGGACATGTACCGCCTCGCCGACGAGGATCTGTACCTGAACCCCACGGCCGAGGTCCCCGTCACCAACATCTACCGTGAAGAGATCGTGGACGGGGCGAAGCTTCCGATCCGCCTGGTGGGCTACTGCGCGTCGTACCGCCGCGAGGCGGGCTCGTACGGGCGCGACACCCGCGGGATGATCCGCGTGCACCAGTTCGACAAGGTGGAATTGGTGAAGATCGTCCGGCCGGAAACCAGCTACGACGAGCACGAGTCGCTCTGCCGGGACGCCGAGGACGTGCTGCGGGCCCTGGGATTCGCCTATCGCGTGGTGCTCCTGGCCGCGGGCGATCTCTCGTTCGCCGCCGCCAAGTGCTACGACCTCGAGACCTGGGCGCCCGGCGAGGGACGATGGCTGGAAGTTTCCTCCTGCAGCAACTTCGAGGATTTCCAGGCGCGCCGCGCGGGGATCCGCTTCCGCACCGAGACGGGCAAGGCGGAGCTGGCCCACACCCTGAACGCCTCGGGCCTCGCTTTGCCGCGAACCTTCGCCACGCTACTCGAGAACGGCCAGACGGAGCGCGGGACGGTCCTCCTTCCCGAGCCGCTGGTACCCTACATGGGCGGAATGCGCGAGCTGACCCCGGACTAGACGGGCGCGGCCCCCGGCGACGAATTGGCGCGCGCGAGCGAAGCCCCGCGGGATTACAGGCCCTCCTACAAGGTCTATCTCTTCCTCGCCATGGTCGTGCTCAGCATGGCCCTGGTCGCCCATTCCCATTTCGTCATCCGCCGCCTGAACGAGCAGGCGCGGAACCTGAGCGCGGTGCTCGCGCGCTTCATCGCGGTCTCCACGCTGGGGGCCGCGGAGCAGCCGACCCTGCGTCCGATCTTCCTCGAGGTGATCCGGAACATCAATTTTCCGATGGTGCTGACCGACACGAAGGGCGTGCCGCGCGCATGGAAGGGGATCGGCGTCGATCCGCAAGCGGTTCCCGATTCGGTGCTGGCGGCCGCCGAATCGACCGGCGTGATCCCTCCGGTGGTGAAGCGGATCCAGGAGACGGCGGCGCGCCTCGACCGCGTGAACCGGCCGATCCCCGTGGTGCGGCTCGGGACGCCCGGCGTGCTGGGCCACGTGCACTATGGCGAGCCCGCGCTCGCCGCACAGCTCCGCTGGATTCCCTACATCGAGTTCGGCGGCATCGTGCTCCTGCTCGTCCTGGGATTCGCGGGATACCGCGGCCTCAAGGCGGGGGAGCAGCGCGCGCTGTGGGCCGCGCTGGCCAAGGAGACCGCGCACCAGCTGGGCACGCCGCTCTCCTCGCTCATGGGATGGACCTCCGTTTTGCGCGAGGCGGGACAGGAGGGGCGGATCGACCCCGCGCGGGCGGAATCGATCGCCGACGAGATGGACCGCGACCTCGACCGCCTGCATCGGGTGGCGAACCGCTTCTCCCAGGTCGGGGCCACGCCGGCGCTCGCCGAAGGGGACCTGACGCGCGCCGTGGCCGAGACCGTGGACTACGTCCGGAGCCGGCTCCCGACGCTGGGCCGCGCGGTCACGATCACGGAGCGCTACGATCCGATCCCGCCCGTCCGCTTCCACCGCGAGCTCTTCACGTGGGTCGTGGAGAATCTCCTGAAGAACGCGCTCGACGCGGCGGACAAGCCCGACGCGACGATCGAGGTGTCGCTGCTGTGGCGCCGCGACGAGCGGCTGGTGGAGCTGCGCGTGCGCGACAACGGCCGCGGCATGAGCGTGGCCGAGCGGCGGCGCGCGCTGGAGACGGGCTTCACGACGAAGCGGCGCGGCTGGGGACTGGGCCTCGCGCTTGCGAGCCGCGTGGTGCGCGAGTACCATCGGGGACGGATCTCCATCGTGGAGAGCGCGCCCGGCCGGGGAACCACCGTCGCCGTGGCGCTCCCGGTTTCCCTCCATCGGCAAGCCCCCCGCGCATGAGCCCGTCCGAGAAGAAGATCCTCTGGGCCGACGACGAGATCGACCTGTTGAAGCCCCACATCCTGCTGCTGGAGGAGAAGGGGTACAAGGTCACCCCCGTCACCAACGGCGCGGACGCCGTCGCGTGCACCGCGCGGGAGCGCTTCGACGCCGTCCTCCTCGACGAGAACATGCCGGGGCTGGGCGGTCTCGAGACGCTCGAGGCGATCAAGGAGCAGCATCCGGGGCTCCCCATCGTTCTCGTCACGAAGAACGAGGCGGAGTCGTTGATGGACGACGCCATCGGCCGCCGCATCGACGACTTCCTGCTCAAGCCGATCCGCCCCACGCAGATCTTCCTCGCGCTGAAGCGCATCCTCGAGTCGGACCGGCTTCAGGACTCGCGCCGCGCGCGCGACTACGTGGCCGAGCTGGCGCGCCTGCGCGCGGAGTCGGCGGGCGGCCTGGGCTGGCGCGGGTGGGTGGACCTCTACGCGCGGAACGCGCAATGGGACGTGGAGCTGGACGGGGTGGACGACGAGGGGCTGAAGCAGGCGCAGGCCGACCAGCGCCGCGAGCTGAACGTCGAATTCTCCCAGCTGGTCGAGGCCCAGTACGAACGCTGGGCGCGCGGCGAGGACGCGCCGGCGCTCTCCACCGACGTGGTCTCGCGGTGGGTGGCTCCGGCCCTGCGCCAGGGACGGCGCGTCACGCTGATCGTGATCGACTGCATGCGCCTCGACCAGTGGCTCACGGTGGAGCCGCTGCTCCGCCCCTTCTTCGACATCGCCCTCGACCATCACGTCTCGATCCTTCCCACCGCCACG
>DASSLZ010000130.1:0-7844 GCA_035689165.1 Candidatus Eiseniibacteriota bacterium
CACGGCGGGCCGCACGGGATCGCCGGCGACAATTTCCACTTCCGATGGAACCTGCACGCCTTCGCGGCGCCGGGCTACGTCGTCGCGGCGGTGAACTTCCACGGCTCGACGTCGTGGGGGCAGGAGTTCGCGGCCTGCATCCAGGGCGGACACGGCGACAAGCCCTACGACGACATCATGAAAGCGACCGACACCCTGATCGAGGCGGGATTCGTGGACCCCTCGAGGATGGCCGCGACGGGTGGAAGCTACGGAGGCTATCTCGTCTGCTGGATCGCCGGGCAGACCGACCGGTTCCGCTGCGTCGTGAACCACGCGGGCGTGTTCGACCTGCTGGCCGAGTACGGCAGCGACGTGACGCAGGGGCGGCATCAGGCTTACGGCGGGGAACCGTGGGACCGGCTGGAGGCGATCGACCGCTGGAGCCCGGCCCGCTTCGCGCGCGGGTTCAGTACGCCGATGCTCGTGATCCACGGCGAGCGCGACTTCCGCGTGCCCCACAATCAGGCGATGGCGGTCTACAACATCTATAAGGCGAAGGGCGTGGACGCGCGTCTCGTCTTCTTCCCCGACGAGAACCACTGGATCCTGAAGCCGCGGAATTCCCTGCTCTGGAACCGTGAGGTGCGCGACTGGCTGGCGCGCTGGCTGGGTCCGACGCCCGCCGGTCCGGCGTCCGGCCTGCCCGGCTCCGCGGGGAGCGCCGCCGGAGCCTAGCGCGCTCGGGCGAACACGCGGCCGTGCGCTGGTCCTGGCAGATCGCGAGGGTCGCGGGCATCCCGATCCGGATCCACGCGACGTTCCTCCTTCTCATCGGGTGGATCGTCTTCGGCGTCCTGGCCGAAGGGCAGGGTGTGGCGCCGGCGATCGAGGCCGCGATCCTCCTCCTGGCCGTTTTCGCGTGCATCGTGCTGCACGAGTTCGGCCACGCCCTGACCGCCCGCCGCTACGGGATCCGCACCCGCGACATCACGCTGCTTCCGATCGGCGGAGTCGCGCGGCTCGAGCGGATTCCCGAGCGCCCCCTCCACGAATTCCTCGTGGCGATCGCCGGGCCGGCCGTGACCCTCCTGCTGGCGGGCCTTCTCCTCGGCCTGCTGGCCGCGGCCTGGCCGGTGGAGGCGCGGCGCATCGTCGCCTTCTTGAACCCGGTCTGGAACGTGCTCTCGGGCAATCCGCCCCTCGAGGGCCCGGGCGGCTTCGTGGCCGAGCTCTTCCTCGTCAACGTCATGATCCTCTTCTTCAACCTGATTCCGGCGTTCCCGATGGACGGCGGCCGGGTGCTGCGGGCGGTGCTCGCCACCCGGCTCGACTATGTGCGCGCCACGCAGATCGCGGCGTCGGTGGGGCAGGTCCTCGCCGTCCTCCTCGCCGTGATCGGGATCAACGGCCACAACCTGCTCCTGCCGCTCGTGGCCCTCTTCGTCTTCCTGGCCGCGGGGCAGGAGTCCTCGATGGCCCAGATGCGGACGGCGTTCGCGGGCGTGCCGGTCTCGCGGGCGATGATCCGCGACTTCCGAACGCTCCGCGCCGACGAGCCGCTCACCCGCGCCGTCGAGCTGCTCCTCGCCGGCGACCAGCAGGATTTCCCTGTGCTCGGTGCCTTCGAGGGGTCGCCTCCGGTCGGGATCCTGACGCGACGCGACCTGATGGGGGCCCTGGCGAACGGTCCGCGCGATCGGGCCGTGGGGGACGTGGCGCGGCGGGACTGCGGCACCGCGCACCCGCGCGAGTACCTCGAGGACGTCTTCCAGCGGATCGATCGGAGCGGCTGCACCGCGCTCCTCGTAATGGAGGGTGGACGCGTCGTGGGGATGGTGACCCTGGAGAACGTGGGGGAGCTCGCGATGGTGCACGCCGCGCTCGGGAGGAACGCGCGGGGGCGCGGCGCCAACGATCACGGCCGCGCCGCCAGCGATCACGGCCGCGGCGCCAACGACGGCCGCGCCGGCGGGATCGGAACGGGCCCGGTCTAGCTCTTCGCCAGCTCTCCGGCGAAGGGATCGCCGCCCATGACGTGGGCGAGGTCCTCGCCGGCGGGCAGCGTCAGCCAGAACACGGCGCCGCCCCCCGCGGCGTCCGTTCCCGCGCTCACGCTTCCGCCGTGCAGCTCCACGAATCGCTTGGCCAGATGGAGCCCGAAGCCCAGCCCGTCCTTGCAGCGCTTGCACTCCTCGTTCACCGCGCTCTCCAGATCGAACACCGACGAGGCCGATTCCGGCGCCACCGGCGGCCCGGAGTCCTTGATCTCGATGACGACGCCGTCGTCGCGCAGCCAGGTCGCGACGCGGATCCGGCTCCTCATCGGGGAGAAGCGGATGCCGTTCCGGAGCACGTTCGCGATCGACTGCCGCACCTTGGCGGGGTCGAGATGCTGATTCTGGATCCTGCGGTCCAGCGAGAGCTCCAGCTCGATCTGCTTCGCGTCGGCCTGCGCCCGGACCGCCTCGATCGCTCCCCGCGCCACGTCGTTCACGTTGGTCACGCGCAGCTCGAGGAGATAACGCCCCAGCTCCAGCCGCACCAGGTCCAGCACGTCGTCCACCAGCGCCATCATCCGCTGCGCCTCGCTCCGGAGGCGGCCGGTGAACTCGGCCCGCATCGAGGGAGTCATCTTCCGGTCGTTCTGATCCAGCACCTCGGAGTAGGCCACGATCGCCGTGAGCGGGGACTTGAGCTCGGCCGCCGCGGCGCCCAGGAAGCTGTCGCGGAACTCGCCGGCCCCGCCCGAGGGTTCCGGCCCCGGCAGGGCGGCCGCCGCCACCGCGGAGGTCGCGCGGCGCAGCCGGTCCATCACCACCGCGCGGTCGAGCACCGACGCCACGTTCTCCGCGAAGAGCTGGCCGATGTCCCGGTGCTCCAGGCGGAACGCCTCCGCGCGCGCGGCGCGGCAGACCTGGAGCACGGCGAGCGTCTTCGACTCCAGCGCGATCGGCAGGAAGAGCGCCGAGCCCACGTCGGGATGCGCGGCGAAGAACTCGGCGAAGCGCGCGTCCCGCTCGCGGGCCGCCATCAAGATGGGATCGCGGTGGCGGGCGGCCCACCCGACCGCGCCCTCGCCCAGCTTCACGTCCGGCTCCGGCTCGCGCGGCGTCAGGCCGAACGCGGCCTTGGCCGAGAGCGACTTCGCGTCGGGATCGTAGAGGAAGAGCGTCACGTCGTGCGAATGGAGGGTCGAGGCGACCCGGCGCACAGTGATCTCGAGGATCGTTTCGAGCGGCAGCTCCATGTGGAGGCTGTTGCCCAGCTGGAAGAGCGACGTCAGCTCGGCCAGGCGGCCCCGCGACTGCTCCAGCTCCATCTGATCGCGCAGCATCCGGTCCCGGAGCCGGTTGATCGAGTGCTGCTGGTGGACCATGTAGAGACAGAAGAGCGCCGTCAGCCCGATCAGCCCGACCAGGAGCATCCACCCGCCCCCGGGCGGCAGGCGGTCGCCGAGGAACCCGGAGCGCACGAGCCCCATATAGAGCGAGGGAATGGTCGCGGTGAACGCCAGGATGACCAGGATCGAAAGGCCCAGGATGCCCCAGGTCCTCCGGTCGAACTGACGCTGCGACGTTTCCGGTTCGGTTCGTTGTGCCACAGCTCCCCCCGATACGTGACCCGACCGGCCAACCATCGGCATTCCCGGCCCCCTTCTCGACCCCAATTCGGGACGGCCGTTCCCCCTTTCCCGAAGCGGGTTTGGCGGTTACAGTCACGGCTCCATGAGCGTCCTCCGGAGCCACCTCAAGACGTCGAGCGAGGAATTCCAGCAGAATCGGAAGCACCACGAGGCCCTGGCGGCGGACCTGCGCGCGCGGCTCGCGGCGGTGAAGCGGGGCGGTTCGGAGCAGGCCGTCTCCCTCCACAAGAACCGCGGCAAGCTCCTGGCGCGCGAGCGGATCGAGCGCCTGCTGGACTCCGACACCCCGTTCCTGGAGCTGTCGGCGCTGGCGGGGGGCGGGATGTACGGCGACGAGGTACCTTCGGGCGGGATCGTGACCGGCGTCGGCGTCGTTTCCGGGCGCGAATGCATGATCGTCGCCAACGACGCGACGGTGAAGGGCGGCACGTACTATCCGATCACGATCCGGAAGCACATCCGCGCGCAGGAGATCGCGCTGGAGAACCGGCTTCCCGCGATCTATCTCGTCGACTCGGGCGGCGTGTTCCTGCCCCTCCAGGCCGAGGTCTTCCCCGACAAGGAGCACTTCGGCCGCATCTTCTACAACCAGGCGATCATGTCCGCGGCGGGGATTCCGCAGCTCGCGGCCGTCCTCGGGATGTGCACCGCGGGCGGCGCCTACGTGCCCGCGATGTCGGACGAGAACGTCATCGTGCGGGGTACCGGGACGATCTACCTGGGCGGGCCGCCGCTCGTGAAGGCGGCGACCGGCGAGGAGGTGACCCCCGACGAGTTGGGGGGCGCGGAGGTGCACACCCGGCAGAGCGGGGTGACCGACCACATGGCGGCGAACGAGGAGGAGGCGCTCCACATCCTCCGCGACGCCGTCGAGCGGCTGGGCACCGTGAAGCGGGTGGACCTGGATCTCGCCGAGCCGGAGGATCCGCTCTATCCCGCGGAGGAGATCTACGGCGTCCTTCCGCCCGACACGCGGCGGCCCTACGACGTCCGCGAGCTCCTGGCGCGGCTCCTCGATGGGAGCCGCCTCCACGAGTTCAAGCGCGAGTACGGCACCACCCTGGTGTGCGGCTTCGGCCGATGGCTCGGATATCCCGTCGGCGTCGTCGCGAACAACGGCGTGCTCTTCTCCGAGAGCGCGCTCAAGGGCGCCCACTTCGTGGAGCTGTGCGCGCAGCGGCGGATCCCGCTCCTCTTCCTGCAGAACATCACCGGCTTCATGGTGGGGAAGCGCTACGAGGCGGGGGGGATCGCCAAGGACGGCGCCAAGATGGTGCAGGCGGTGGCGACGGCCGAGGTGCCGCGCATCACGGTGCTGATCGGCGCCTCGCACGGGGCCGGCAACTACGCCATGTGCGGCCGAGGCTACCGGCCGCGCTTCCTCTTCACGTGGCCCAATTCGCGGATTTCCGTCATGGGGGCCGAGCAGGCGGCCTCGGTGCTGGTCCAGGTGAAGCGCGACCAACTGGCGCGCGAGGGGAAGACGCTGAGCGACGCCGACGCGGCCGCCATCGCCGATCCGGTGCTCGAGAAGTACGAGCGCGAGGGAAGCCCCTACTACGCGACGGCTCAGCTGTGGGACGACGGCGTGATCGATCCGGCCGAGACGCGCGCGGCCGTGGGGCTTGCGCTCTCGGCGGCCTTGAACGCGCCGGTCACCCGCGGGCTCGCGCCCGTCTACCGGATGTAGCGTGAGCGCCACGCCCGCCGATTCGCCCAAGGTACGGCTCGACGTCGAGGCCGGGATCGCGCGCCTCACGCTCACGCGCCCCGAGGTGCGGAACGCGTTCGACGAGGGGCTGATCGCGGAGATCACCGCCGCGCTCGGGGTGCTCCGCGAGGAATTCCGAAGCGACGGCGGCTTAGCACCCCGCCTGCTGGTGCTGACGGGCGAGGGGACCGCTTTCTGCGCCGGCGCCGACATGAACTGGATGCGCCGGAGCATCCGCTACACGCGCGAGGAGAACGAAGAGGATGCGTTCCGCTTCGCGAAGATGATGCTCGCCTTGGACGAGCTTCCGATCCCCACGATCGCCCGCGTGAACGGCGCATGCCTCGGCGGCGGCATGGGGCTCATCGCCTGCTGCGACGTCGTGGTGGCATCGGAGGACGCGGACTTCGGCTTCACCGAGGTCCGGCTCGGCATCGCTCCGGCCGTCATCTCCGCCTTCGTACTCCCCAAGATCGGCGTCGCCGCCGCGCGGCGGTGGTTTCTCACGGGGGAGATCTTCAAGGCGGAAACCGCGCGAGCGATGGGACTGGTGCACGAGATCGCGCCGGCCGGCGGACTGGACGCGGCGGTCGAGCGGCTGATCGCGGCGATCGTGGGGAACGGACCGCGCGCGGTCGCCGAGGCGAAGCGGCTCATCCGCGAGAACACCGCGCTCTCGCGCGATCTCGCCATCGAGAACTCGGTGCGCGCGATCGCCGCGCTGCGCGCCTCGCCGGAGGGGCAGGAGGGGCTTACCGCCTTCCTCGAGAAGCGCCGTCCCGCCTGGAAGAAGTGACGCGTCGGTCCCGCGCGGCCGCCCACCCGCTCCGAACGGGAGTGCGCCGTGATCCGTAAGGTCCTGGTCGCCAACCGCGGCGAGATCGCGCTCCGTGTCTGCCGCACCCTCCGCGCCATGGAGATTCCGTCGGTCACGGTCTATTCCGACGCCGACCGCACGGCGCCCCACGCCGACTTCGGGGACGAATCGGTGCGCCTGGGCCCGGCGTCCCCGGCCGACTCCTACCTGAACGCCACGGCGCTCCTCGAGGCGGCGCACGCGACCGGCGCCGACGCCATCCACCCCGGCTACGGCTTTCTCTCGCAGAGCGCGGCGTTCGCGCGCGCGTGCCGCGAGGCCGGCGTGGTCTTCATCGGGCCCTCTCCGGAGAGCATGGAGCGCCTCGGCGACAAGGTCTCGTCGCGCCGCTCCGCCGCCCGCTGCGGCGTGCCGGTGGTGCCCGGCGTGGAGGGGATCGAGGACGCTGCGCGCGCCCGCGCGGAAGCGGATCGCATCGGCTACCCGGTGCTGCTCAAGGCCGCGGGCGGCGGCGGCGGGCGCGGCATGCGCCGCGTGGATGCCGCCGGCGATCTGGCGGCGGCGTTCGAGAGCGCCCGGCGCGAGGCGGCAGCCTCGTTCGGAGACGACCGGCTCTTCCTGGAGAAGCTGGTCGAGCCCGCGCGCCACGTCGAGATCCAGATCCTGGGGGACGGCACGGACGCGATCGCGCTCGGCGAGCGCGAGTGCAGCCTCCAGCGCCGTTACCAGAAAGTGATCGAGGAGTCCCCCTCCCCCGCGGTGGACGGGAAGCGGCGCGCCGCGATGGAGGAGGCCGCCGTCCGCCTGGCGAAGGACGCCGGTTACGCCAGCGCCGGGACGGTGGAGTTCCTGCTCGGTCCCGACGGCTCGTTCTACTTCCTCGAGGTGAACACGCGGCTCCAGGTGGAGCATCCGGTCACCGAGATGCGCTTCGGGCTGGACCTGGTGCGCGCGCAGATCGAGATCGCGGCGGGCGGCGGGCTGCCCCGTCGCGGCCGTCCCGAGGGATTCGCCATCGAAGCACGGCTGAACGCGGAGGATCCCTATCACGGCTTCCTGCCCCAGACCGGGAAGATCCTCCTCCTGTCGTGGGGCGCCGGGCCGGGGATCCGCGTGGACGCCGGAATCGCCGAGGGTCAGTCGATCCACGCGCACTACGATTCCCTCCTCGCCAAGGTGATCGCGCACGGGGCGACGCGCGAGGAGGCCCGGACGCGCCTGATCGCGGCGCTCTCCCGCACGGCCCTCCTCGGCGTCGTGACCAACCAGGCATTCCTGCTCGATCTCCTCGAGGACGAGGCCTTTCGCACCGGCCGGACCTTCACGCGCACCATCGAGTCGCGCCTCTGGCCCGGGCCCGAGGCGCCGCCGGACGAGGCGGTCCTCGCCGCCTCGATCGCGCTCACGGCGCCCTCGCGCGCGGCGGGCGCCGGGGAGCGGGACGACGCGGACCGGTGGTCCCCCTGGCGCCTCCTCGGCTCATGGGGCCGGACGTGAGCCGCGCCGTGGCGCTCCGCTGGAACGGGCTCCCGGTGGAGGCGCGCCTTTCCCAAAAGGGTGACCACGCGGTGCTCGAGACCGGGGAGCGCCGCGTGGAAGCGGTCGTCGCGCGCGAAGGGGCCTGGATCGGGCTTACGATCGGCGAGCGCACCCTCCGCGCCGCCACGGCGCGCGATGCGCGCGGGATCTGG
>DASSLZ010000131.1:0-24041 GCA_035689165.1 Candidatus Eiseniibacteriota bacterium
CGCCGAGCGCCAGGAGCAGTCGGCGCCGACGTTCGCGGTGCTCGCCTCGTTCGAGATGAAGAGCGTGCACCAGAGCGGGAAGTTCACGATCGACCTGAACAAGTACACGACGGACAACCTGACGCTGCGGTTCGACGAGAACATCGGGGACATGCGGTCGTTGATGAAGGAGGGGGACAACTTCCGTCAGGTGAACCTGGACGATCCCCTGTACAAGCAGCGGGAGCTGGTGGTGTTCGTGGACGGGATGAACGCGAAGGACTTCGGCGATTACATCAACTTCGCGACGGTGCAGCTTCGGAAGAAGCACCAGGGCGGCGACGAGACGCAGGACGAGGTTCGGATCGACCGGAAGAATTTCAACAGCGAGGGGAACGCGTTCAAGCTCCTGTACGGGTGGAAGAACGACACGGACCGCCGGCGCTGGATGAACTACGAGTACCAGACGACGTGGAGCTTCTTCGGGGGGAAGGAGATGCAGACGCCGTGGAAGGCGGCGAACGCGGGGGCGATCAACCTGGCGCCGCCCTTCCAGAAGCACAGCGTGGATCTGCAGGCCGATCCGGACGCCATCACGCAGGCGGGGGTGCGCTCGATCACGGTGAAGATCTTCTACAACCTGGGCGACACCGAGCAGGTGAAGCAGGTGACGCTCAACGCCTCCAAGGGGCAGCTCTCCGACAAGATCGACTTCATCCTTCCCTCGGACAAGGCGAACTACGACTACCAGATCGACTGGCGCCTGAAGGGCAACAAGACCGTCTCGTCGGGCCGGAAGAGCGCGAGCGACGCGATCCTCTTCGTCGACGAAGTCCCCGCGGGTTGAGGAGGAAGCCATGAGACGAACCACGATCGTTCGCATCGCGGCGCCGCTCTTCACCGCGGCGCTCCTCCTGTCGGCTTCCGCGGCCAGCGCGCAGACCGACCGGGACTATCTCAAGAACAAGCTCTCGTTCCGCTACGTGGGCACGCCGAACAACCTCTCGACCGCGGTCGAGGTGCTGGACAACGCGGCGGTGGCCTCGGGCACCGAGAACGGCACCTTCTGGGCCTCCCCCGCCCTGAGCGGACTTCAGGGAATGGTGCGCAAGCTGCTGAAGGCCCCAGGCCAGGGGGGCGACGCCAATCTCCAGTACGTGGTCGCCAAGACGGTCAAGATCCAGGACCGCCCGGTGATGATCCTCATGGTGAACGACGTCACGGCGCCGCTGTCCGCGGACGCCATGAACCACTGGGACGCCTGCGACGACGGCGCCGGCCACGCGTGGCCGTGCGCCTCGAACGCCTCCACCACCGACGACCAGCGGCAGCAGTGCGCGGAGTCGCGGCACCAGCCGGTGCCGGCCCGGCTGGACGCGACGTGGGCGGGCCAGATGACGCTGGGCCAGGCGGCGTTCAACGGAGGCACCGCGGGGAGCGCCACCGGCACCTTCGTGCACGAGCTGGTGCACACCCAGGACCGCTCCGACCGCCGGGCGCACATGTTCACGATCAGCCGGAGGTCGTACCACTACGGCTCGGACGGCACCCATTACGACATCGAAGCGGTCCCGAACCTGGCCTCGACGTACCAGGAAGGGATCGCGAACGCGGTCATGATGACGGTGGACACGCGCGAGGCGCAGCGCCTGTTCGACTGGTTCGCGAACAACGACGTCATGATGGTCGAGAAGAACGTTCCCGTGCCCCCGGGCACCGGAGCGGGCGCGGCCCCCTGCTGGACCGTGGTCACGACGCCCTCGGCGGACATCTGGCTCTACAACCAGCTCACGGCGGCCCACGTCCGGGAAGTGCAGCGCACGCCCAACCCCTATCCCAACTACGCCTACTTCCGCATCCGGGACCTGCCGCCCCGGTTCATCGTGCACAACGAGAACATCATCGCGCTCGTCTTCTCCGAGTACGCGCGGCACCTGGGCCTGCAGAAGTTCATGGACGCGCTGAAGACGAACGACCGGACGATCTTCCGCGTCTCCACCAGCCCGATCGCCCAGCTCTACAATACGCTCTGCCGCGCCGGCCTCGAGGGACGCCCGCTGTCGGCCGTGACCGGGGTGAACGAGGCGGGACCCAAGCCGTACCTGATCCCGCTGGCGTACGCCGACTATTTCACGGCCTATCGCTCCCAGTCCAAGGACGACTACAAGACGATCTTCGAGAACATGCTGCCCCAGGAGTGGATCGACCTCTACTGGGACGGCTACAAGGATGCCGTTCGGAGCGCGGTGCCGATCGACGCGACCCACACGCCGCAGTTCACGAACCTGACCGACATCTCGATCGCGCTCGGCGTGAACCAGTCGACCGCGGAACATTGAGAAAGGGACTTCCACCCATGATCGTTCTTCCGCGCGGGTCTTGCCCGCTCCTCGCGGCCGCCCTCTTGTTGGCGATCGCCATGGCCCTTCCCGCTCCCGCATCGGCAGGCGACGCGGACCGGACCTACCTCCGGTCCAAGCTCGTCTTCTACTACGTGGACCAGCCGAACCGGACCGACCTGCCTCCGGAGATCCTGAACAACACCGCGATCTCGAACGGGACGGAGACGGGCGGATTCTGGACCAGCACCAAAGTCCGCGGGCTCCAGGGACTCGTGCGATCCCTCCTGCAGGCCCCCGGCCATGGCGGAGACGATTACATGCAGATGGTGACCGCGTGGATCATCAAGGTGCTCGACAAGCCCGTGATGATGACCCTCGTCAACGACGTCGACGCGCCGCTCTCCAGCGCGGCCATGGACCGGTGGGATGCCTGCGACGACGGGAACGGACATGCCTGGCCGTGTGCTTCCAACATGGCGACCAGCGACGATTACCGGGCCCGGTGCGCCAAGCAGAACGGCACCTCGGCGCCCGCTCGCCGCGACTTCTGGGCGGGCCAGATGACGCTGGGCCAGGCGGTGTTCAACGGCTCCACCGCCGGCAAGGCGACGGGGACGTTCATCCACGAGCTGGTGCATACCCAGGACCGGTCCGACCGTCAGGATGTGCGTTTCTGGCTGAGCCACACGGCCTACAGCTACGGCGCGGACGGAACCCACTACTCGGTCGAGGCGGTCCCGAACCTTCGCGCCTCGTACCAGGAGGGGATCGCGAACGCGATGCGCCTCGCGGTGGACATGGACCGCCGCAAGGAGATGTTCACCTGGTTCGCGAACAACGACGTGGTGCTGGTGGAAAAGGCCCTCCCGACGCGCAGCGTCTATCTGAACGATCATCCCTGCGCGAGCATGTGGGAGTTTCCGTCGCAGGACATCTGGCTCTACGACCAGCTCAAGGCGGCGGGCGCGCACGAGGTGACGAGCACGACGCCCATCCCGGGGTATGCGCAGTACCAGATCCGCTCCATCCCGCCCCGGTTCATCGTCCACAACGAATACATCACGTCGCTGACCATGGCCGAATACGCCTGGCACCTCGGACTGGGCAAGGTGCTCCGCGCCATCAAGACGAACGACGCCGCGCTCTTCCGCACGGCGAACAGTCCCATCGCCAAGCTCTACGAGACCCTCTGCACGATGGGACTCGAGGGACGTCCGCTCGCTTCCGTCCAGAACGTGAACGAGGCGGGGCCCAAGCCCTATCTCATCCCCCTCGCGTACGCGGACTTCTTCACCGGATACCAATCGGCGACCAAGGCCGATTACGCATCGATCTTCGAGAACAAGCTGCCGCAGGCCTGGGTGGACATGTACTGGGACGGCTACAAGGACGCGGTGCGTTCCGCGGCGGTCATCGACGCCTCGCACAAGCCGCGGTTCGACCAGCTGACCGACATCGCCATCGCGCTGGGCGTCAACCAATCGGTGGCCGACGAGGCTCCGTGACCCGAACGCCGCACCTCTGGAGGAGTTCGATCATGAAAGCGGTACCGACCTGTCGCGCGCTCGCCGCGCTCCTTCTGCTGTCGCTCGCGGTTTCGGGCGGCGGATTCCGAAGCGCACGAGCCGAGGACGCCTCCGCGGCGCCGGCGGCGGCCGGTGACGCGTCGTCGGCCTCCCCGGTGAGCGCCACCGGGCTCCTCCCCATCTTCGGCGTCGCGGTCGATTTCGACGCCCTCCCGAACAACGCCAAGCCCGACGACGCGGTCGCGTCGGTGCAGAAGCTGTGGGACGCCCGTCTCAAAGAGGCCGGCTTCAACGTGATCCAGTTCCCCGTGGATGCCCGGGAGCTGGGCGACAAGGGAGCGGCGCGCCTGGCCAAGCTGTGCGCGTGGGCCAAGACGAACAACGTGCGGCTGGCGCCGGCCCTCCTGGGTGCTTCGCCCGGCGAGGCGCTGCCGTCGGACTATCCCGACAAGGTCGGGGCGTTCGCGACGAAGACGATCGAGCTGGTCGGCAAGGGCGATCCCGCGGCCTACGCGCAGATCATGTTCTACCAGCTGGAGCGGCCGCTGAACCACCCGGGGAACCACGGTCCCATGGACGCGGCGCAGGCGGCGTCGCTGATCGCGAACGCCGTGACGAAGCTGCACGCGGCGGAGCAGGCCGCGCTGGCCGGCTCGTCGCTCCAGGCGACGCCCGTTCTCGCCGGCGTGTCGTTCGACTACGAGCTGATCAAGGTCGGCGCGATCGCCAACGTTCCGATCACCGACGAGAGCTACCAGCAGGCGTACGCCTCGTCGCACGACTACCTGGCCGCGGTGCTGGGCGCGGCGCCGGTGGACGTCGTCGGGCTGGAGTGGTTCCCGGGCAGCTTGAGCTCGGACGGCGTGGACCGCTTCCCCGATCTGATCGGCAAGCTGCAGGGCGACTTCCCCGGGAAGCTCCTCATCGTCAGCACCGGCTACTCCACCGCGGCGAAGGGAGAGGCCGACCAGTCCCGCTACTACACGCAGACCTTCAACAACCTGAGCGATCTCCGGACGAACCAGGGGGTGGAATCCTCCTTCGCGGGGATCCTCTGGCGCACCGCCATGGACAAGCCGGGCGGCGAGCCCGCGCCTCCCTCCTCCAAGACGCTCGACGAGATGGCCTCGTGGAACTGGCAGGATCGCGCCGCCGAGCTGACGCGCATGTGGAACGAGCCCGGATCGGACTCCAAGGAGATGCGCTGGTGGGTCGGGCGCGTAGAGAGCCGGTTCGGGCTGGTGGGCTCGAGCAAGGACGCTTCGAAGCCGGGAATGCCCAAGGCGGCGTGCGCGCTCCTCGCCCATCTCAAGACCTCGCTCGCGGCGGCGGCGATGAGCACGGGGGCGGGGCAGATCGCGGAGGAGCTGACGGCGGCCGCGTCGGGACCGGGCGGGACCAAGGGGCTCGTCGGGGCGGTCAAGGACAAGCTGCAGGCCGCGCTCTTCGGAATGCTCGACGTCTGGGTGGCGAAGACGGCCGAGAGCCTCGTGAGCGGTGGCGGCGGCGGCGGTGACGGCGGTGGCGGTGGCGGCGGAGGCGGTGGCGGAGCGCCGCCGCCTCCCCCCCCGCCCGCGCCGACGAACACCGCCGACATCTACATCGCCGGCGCGTCGGTGGACAGTGAGATCAAGGCCGGATCGCCGGTCTCGATCTCGGTCACGGTCGGAAACGGCGGGCCCGCGACGGCGACCGGCGTGTCGCTCTACCTGAAGCAGAACAACGGCACGAGCGACCTGACGCAGTCCACGCCGACCTCGATCACGCCGGGCTCCTCGCAGGTGGTCACGCTCAACTGGACGCCGGACCACCCCGGGAACTACCCGCACGTCACCGTGGAAGCCTACTGCGACAACGATTCCCAGCTGGCCAACAACAAGACCGATCCCGTGGACATGGACGCGGCCCCGGGTGGCGGCGGAGGAGGAGGAGGCGGCGGCGGCGGCGGCGGCGGCGCGGGCGGCCTCGGTGGGGGCATGGGCGGCAAGCTCGGCGGCAAGTACGGCGGCGTCATGCAGGTCGACCCCAAGGTGCTCGGCGGCGTGAAGGGGAATCTCGTCACGAAGACCGATCCCGGATTCATTCACATCGAGGCGGTGCGCGGCATCAGCCCGATGCCGATGATGAACACGATGTCGGCGCCCGGTGCGGGCGGCGGCACGCCCATGGCGATGCGGATGGGCACGGGCACCGGAGGCGGCACCGCCAAGGCGGGCGGTGGCGTCGCCATGATCGGCGGCGCGGGCGCCGCGACGGGAGGCACCGGCGGTGCGGGAGGCGGAACCGGCGGCGGCACGCAGACCATGGCCTACCGCATGGAGGCGGCACCGAGCGGGCCGCAGCCGGTCGCGCTCGCGTTCACCGTAACGAACCCCTTCGACCACACGTTCACGTCGGTCAAGGGAACGCTGAAAATTCAGGACAAGGTCATCGCGACCAAGGATCTCGGGGTCCTCTTCCCGCGGCAGCGCCGTACCGTGTCCTTCGCGCAGTGGACGCCGCCGAAGACGGGAACGTTCCCGGTCCGGATCGATCTCGCCGGTCTCGGACCGGGCGGGAAGCCCCTGAGCGCCTCGGCGATGGACCAGATCACGGTGAACCCCGGCGGCGGCGCGGCGCCCCCCACGGGGACGGCCACCCGCATGGTGATCGGCGGGGCCGGCGCGCGCGGCGGCACGTCCGGCGGCGCCGTGCCGGTCTCGATGACGCGCGGACCCGGCACGCTGACGCAGACGCGGCTCCTCACGCCGCTCATCATGGCGCCCGCGGCGCCGGCGATCGCGGGCCCGGCGACGCGCTCGCTCTACCTCGCCCCGGGCGGAACGCGCCCCATCGGCGGGATGGCCTCGATCCTGGGGCTCACGCCGAACAGCGTCCTGCTCGCTCCCTTCCCGGTCCAGGCCGGCAACGACGTCTCGATCACGATCCGTCTCTTCAACACCGAGCGCACGGCGGCGAAGAAGGTGAAGGTGGAAGCCTACGTCGACGGCGACAAGCTGGGCGAGACCACCCTCGACGTGCCGGTGGCGCGGGCGGTCATCGCGAGCGGCTTCCCGACGTGGAAGGCGAAGCCCGGGCGGCATGACGTGCGCGCCGTCGTCACCGCCGGAGACAGGAGCGGCGCCGCCTCCAAGCCGGTCGACGTGCGGCCTCCGAACGGCGTGGGCGCGGGCGGCGTGGCGATGCTCATGGGGCGGGGCGCGTTCACGCTCTCGACCCTGCAGATGACCACCGCCGACGTCCGGCTGAATCCCCTCGCCCCGGCGGTCGGAAACGCGGTGGACGTCTCGGTACGCGTCCAGAACGCGGGCGCCGCGGACGTGAAAGGGGTTCGCGTGGAGCTCTTCGCCGACGGCACGCGCCTGGGCGAAGTGTCGGGGAACATCGCCGCCGGGAAGGATTTCGTCTTCAGCGGCTTCCCCAAGTGGACGGCCGCCTCGGGCGCGCACAAGCTGCTCCTCCGCGCGAGCGCCGGCGGACGGATCGTCGAGGCGACGCGCGACGTGGCCGTGGGCGCGGCGATCATGCTGGCCAAGCCGCTCCTGACCACGGCGACGCTCGTCACGCCCACCACGCCGGCGGCTCCGCCGTCCACGCAGACCCCGGTCGTGGGGCTTCGGACGACGGCGGTCACCGGGATGACCCTGATGATGGTGGCGAATCCGGATCTTCAAGTCGCGCCGGGCGACATCACGTTCCTGCCGATCTCTCCCAAAGCGGGCGACCCGCTGACCATCAACATCACGGTCCGGAACGTGGGCACCGGCGCGGCGAACAACGCCACGGTGCGCGCCATTCTCCAGGCGGACGGAGCCGAGGTAACCCGCCGCGAGTTCCCCGTCAACCTGGCGGCGTCCGGCATGACCAGCCTTTCCTGGCCGGTGACCACGCCTTCCGGAAAGGTGCTGACCGCGGTGGTCACCGCGATCGTCGCCAACGATGCGCGTGCGGACAACAACCAGGCTCAGGCCACGACGTCGGTGGCGATCGCTCTACAGCGGCAGCTCAGTCCCATGATCCTGCAGGTTCAGCCCAAGTAAAGGGGAGGCCAATCGCATGTCTCGTGTCGCGCGCGCCGGGAACGTCTCGGCCTGGCTCAGCGGTCTCGTTCTCGTCGCGTCGCTCGCGCCCCCATCGTTGGCGCAAGGCGTGCTCAGTGGGTTCATGAACCCCATTGGACTCGCCTCCTCCTACCCCGCGGATTGGCAGCGGACGAACTCCTTCGCGTCCATGCAGCTCTTCAACAACGCACAGGAGCCGCTCACGGCCGACATCAAGATCACGCTGGTGCGAAATGGGACCGAGGTGGCCACGACCCCGCCGGTGCAGCGGCTCTACCCCGTGGGCGGCTTCGCAGTCCCCACTCCCGACCTCACGCGGTGGCAGTCGATGCAGTTCGCTGGGAAGGTAGGCGACGCGGTCGACCTGACCGGCCGCCTCCCGGACGGGGTATACACGGTCTGCGTCGATATCTCGAACGTGAGGGGGACCGCGACAGGAACCCTGTACAACGCCGGCTCCGAGGTCTCCCAGTGTTCCCAGTTCATCTCCTTCTTCCCCAAGCCCCCGGGCCTGATCGCGCCCCAGAGCGGAAGCGTCGTGTCCACGCCGACGCCGGTGTTCCAATGGACGCCAGTGCTCTCCAACCTAGGGGCGCAGCTCCCGCACCTCTTCCGCCTGGTCGAGGTCTATCCGGGGCAGACCCCGGAGCGGGCCATCGAGGCGAACCGGTCGCTCTACGAACAGGTCTTCGGACTCAACATGCCGGGCGGGGACCTGAGCAGCTTCGCCTATCCCGCATCCGCGCCCTACCTCTTGAGCGGCCACCGCTACGCGTGGCGCGTGCAGGCGTTCCTCACGGTCGGCACCTCGGGGAACGGAGGCGGCATCAGCACGGGCCTCTTCGCCAAGCGAGCCGTGATCACCCAGTACAACGCCCGCGCTCTCGGCGAGAACGAGGGCCGCAGCAAGGTCTACACCTTCACTTGGAATTCGGACCCCCTCGCGGCCGCCAGGGCCCCCGCAGCGCAGGACAGCCCCGCGAGTGAGGACGCCCGGATGGGCAACGTCTGGAGCCCGTCGGGCAATGGGGCTTCGGCGCGCGAGGCCGATGGGTTAGGCGACGACGCGTTGGATGCCGATTCGGACGCTCGTCAAAGTGCCTCGGGAGAGGCGGGACAGAGCGAGGGGAACAACTTTGCCGACCGGCTCGCGCGCATGATGGCCTCGCTCTGGAAGCAGGGTCCGGGCAGCGCGGTGTCGGTGGCGCGGGCCGGCGGAAAGGGCGCGCTCACGCCCTCCGGCGCTCCCGAGCGCGTTTCCATGACGAACGGGGCAAGCGCACGCTACGCACCGGGAGATGGCCGCCATCGCCCGACGTCCGACCCCAGTGCCAGCGCCCAGGGACAGCCCGCGGCGACCGAGACGGCTCAGGCGACCGATGCCGGCCCCGTCGACAGCACCGCCCAGGCCGTGGTCACCCCTCCCCCCGCACCCGCGGCGCCGCCGTCCAGCGAGAGCGCGGGACTAGGTCCCGGGTGGGCACGCCTGCACGGGACGGCGTCGGTGAGCGGCGAGACCTACAGCAGCGACGGCCTATCGATCCCGAACCGTCCCGACCGCAGCTCGCGTGTCGTCTCCGGGCTCAGCGTCGGCGTGATCCAGGACCGGATGAGGATCCCCGTCTCGGCTCTCTTCTCCGACGACCAGGTCGCGTTTCGCCAGAACATCAATCAGGTGGCGGTGGCGCCGCGCTTTCGATGGGCCGGGCTCACCGCGGGCAACTTCTCGCCGCAGTTCGGCAGCTATACGCTGGCGGACGCGACGATCCTGGGGGGCGGTCTCGAGCTCGCCCCCAAGAACTGGCACCTCGGATTCGTGAGCGGGCGCGCACGCAAGTCGATCACGCAGGTCTCGAGCGCCTTGGGCATCATTCCGCAGCTCGAGCGGAACATGACCGCGGGCCGGATCGGCTACGGGAACCCGCTCACCAACTCGGTCGAGTTCTCGATCCTTCGCGCCACCGACGATCCGAAGTCGATCGCGGGCACCGACACCCTGTCGACCCCCGAGGGGAACACGGTGTATTCCGTGCGCGCGCAGGGGCTCATGCCCACCCGCCACCTGCGGGCCATCGTGGAGACCGCCCTTTCGCGCTACGACCGCGACCGGAGAGCGGACGCCTCATCGGTCGACGGCCAGGCGCTGGGCCTGCAGCTCTTCCACGAGACCGCCATGACCCGGATCGGAGTGAAGACCGAGTACCTGAACGGCGGCTTCATGACGCTCGGGAACTCGGGAATCACCGGAGATCGAGTGGACGTGGGCGTGGACGCGCACGTCGCGTTCCTCCAGGGCAAGCTGAACCTGGACGGCATGGCCGGTCTTCGCAACGACGCCGTAAGCGAGGCTCTCGCGGCCGAGACACGCCGGCGCAACTACGGGCTCACGGGCTCGTGGCAGCCGGGGCCGCGCTTCGGCGCCGACGCCCAGATGTCGATCTACTCCAGCGAGTCGGACGCGTCCGACTCGCTCTTCCTGGGGAACAGCAACACCACCCGCGTCTACTCGGTGGCGCCCCGCACGATGTGGACGCTCGGGAAGGTACAGAACTCGGTGACCTGCTCCGCGACCATCCAGAAGTCGGAGAATGGCGGCCCGATCGCCGACACGAAGAGCCTCTCGTTGCTCGGCAACTACGCGGCCCAGGTGGGCAGTCCGCTCGCGATCACCTTCTCCGGTAGCTACACCAGGACCGATTTCGAGATCGCGGTGAGCGAGCTGAGCACGTTCGGCCCCGGCTTCACGCTGAATTCGTTCGGATCGAAGCTCTTCACCAACGCGCAGCTCCAGGTGACGAAGACGCGCACCGGGAACGCGGGCACCGACACCGACCTCACCCCGCGGGTGGAGATGCGGTGGAACTTCGCGCAGCGGCAGTCCCTCATCCTGCGCGGCAACTTCCGGCGCTACCAGTATGCGATTCCCGGGACGCCCGAGTTCAACGAGCGGATCGCGTCGCTGGAGTACGTTACGAATCTATAAACCGCCGGCGCCAGCCGGCGGAAGGCGGGGCGGGGAGGCCAAGCTTCCCCGCCCATTTTTTGGGCCGCGAGCCTCGGTCCCGCCTCCGGTTTGTGGTACCGTCCCTCGATGCCCGACCCTATCCCGTTCCATCGCCCCTCGATCACCGACGCCGAGGTGGACGCGGTCACGGCGACCCTCCGCTCCGGCTGGCTGACCACGGGACCGCGCGTGCGCGACCTGGAACAGATGGTCGCCGACTACGTCGGCGTGCATCACGCCGTCGCGCTCTCCTCCTGCACCGCCGCGCTCCATCTGGCCCTGATCGCGGCGGGGGTCGGCCCCGGCGATGAGGTCGTCACCTCCCCGTACACGTTCGTGTCCACCGGCGAGTCGATCCTCTACCTCGGCGCCAAGCCGGTCTTCGTGGACGTGGAGCGCGCGACCAAGAACCTGAACCCCAAGCTCGTGGCCTCCGCCATCACGCTGAAAACCCGCGCCATCGTGTCGGTATCGATCGCGGGCCACCCCTGCCACGCGCAGGAGATCGCGGCCGAGGCCAAGCGCCACGCGATCCCCGTGATCGAGGATGCCGCGCATTCCCTGACCGCCCGGATCGGCGATCAGCCGGTGGGACGCCAGGCGGACATGACCTGCTTTTCGTTCTACGCGACGAAGGGGGTCACCGCGGGCGAGGGGGGGATGGTCGTCACCGAGCGCGCCGAGTGGGCCGATCGCGTCCGGCGGCTCTCGCTCCACGGGCTCTCGGCGGCGGCGTGGTCGCGCTATGACAAGGGCGGCTGGTGGGACTACGACGTGGTCGAGCTGGGCTACAAGTACAACCTGACCGACGTGCAGGCCGCGCTGGCGCTGGCGCAGATGAGGCGCGCCGACGCGATGCGCGACCGGCGCGAGGCGATCGCGGGGCGCTACACGGAGGCGCTCGCCGGGGTACGGGGGCTTGCGACGCCCAGCGTCCTGCCCGGCGTGCGGCATGCGTGGCACCTCTACCAGATCGAGATCGCGGAGGGCGGACGCACCGACCGGAACGCGCTCGCGCTCGCGCTACGCGAGGATGGAATCGGCACCA
Organism: Candidatus Eiseniibacteriota bacterium; assembly: GCA_035689165.1. Classification (GTDB taxonomy): domain Bacteria; phylum Eisenbacteria; class RBG-16-71-46; order SZUA-252; family SZUA-252; genus DASQJL01. Next base: position 11,961 of record DASSLZ010000131.1, read on the forward strand.
GCGTCCACTTCAAGCCGCTCCACTGCTTCCCCTGGTACCAGGAGCGGCTGGGGGTGCGGCCGGGGCAGTTCCCCGCCGCGGAGAGCTGCTACGCGGGCACGTTATCGCTGCCGATCTGGCCCGACATGACCGACGCGCAGGTGGATCGCGTGGCGGAACGGATCCGGAAACACATGTCGGCCGCTTGAGGCATCATGGCCCTACCAGCGAGTTTATGTTTTCCCGATAAACTCGCTAAATTCGCTATAAATCCCCCCGAAGCTTTGGATCGCGTCATCAAGGCCGCTTCTTACATGTTCTAGAACATGTTCGTTGTGCCGTGCTGACACGCTCTTGCCGTATGTAGCGAATGATTAGCGGCATCCGGGCAAACGCATTCCAGCGAAGGGCCCGTCATGGCCGCGGTCATCACCGTAGCGCCTGACGCAGCATCGCCACAATCCGCTCCGCCGCCTTACCGTCTCCATAGGGATTGGCGCCCGTCGCCATCGCGGCGTAGGCCTTGGGGTCGTCCAGGAGGCGCGACGCCTCGGTGACGATCTTCTCGCGATGCGGCCCCACCAGCTTCACGACCCCCGCCTCCACCGCCTCGGGGCGCTCCGTCTCGTCGCGAAGCACCAGCACCGGCTTCTTCAAGGAAGGGGCCTCTTCCTGGATGCCCCCCGAATCGGTGAGGATCAGGTGCGACGCGGCCATCAGGTCGGAGAAGGCCTTGTACTCGAGCGGCTCGATCAGGTGCACCCCGGCCTCGGAACCGAGCGCCTCGCGCGCGGGGCCCGCCACGTTCGGGTTGGGGTGGACGGGATAGACCACGTCCACGTCGGCATACCGCTTCACGAGGTCGTGAACGGCGGCGAAGATCTCCTGCATCGGCGCCCCGAAGTTCTCCCGGCGATGCGCGGTCAGGAGCACGATCCGCTTCCCCCGCAACGGCAGCGCCGGCGCGCGGGGCGGTTGCATCGCGACCACCTCGAGAAGCGCGTCGATGACGGTGTTGCCCGTGACCACGACCTGCCCCTCGGCGATCCCCTCGCGCAGGAGGTTCTCCCGCGCGCGGCGCGTCGGCGCGAAGTGGCGCGCGGCGATCACCGACGTGACGCGCCGGTTCACCTCTTCGGGATAGGGATACAGGTTATCGTGCGTGCGAAGGCCCGCCTCCACGTGCCCGACGGGGATCTTCCTGTAGAAGGCGGCGAGGGAGGCGGCCATCGTGGTGGTGGTGTCGCCCTGGACCAGCAGGAAGTCGGGGTTCGTCTCGGCCAGGTAGCTCTCGAGACGGGTCAGCGCTCCGACCGTGATCTCGGTGAGGGTCTGTCCCTCCCGCATGAGATCCAGGTCGTGGTCGGGAACGATCCCGAAGAGTCCGAGCACCTGATCCAGCATCTGACGGTGCTGGGCGGTGACGCAGACCACCGAGCGGATTCCCGATTCGCGCGCCAAGGCCTTCAGCACCGGGGCCATCTTGATGGCCTCGGGGCGGGTCCCGAAGACGCTGAGGATGGTCTTCACCGGGGCCAGTTAGCCACAGGGGTCTGTACCCGTCAACGGATTCCGAGCCCCCGTATGTTACAGTCCCATCATGAACTTCCACCGATCCGGCCCGTCCCGTTCCCGGCTCGATCCATGACCTCCGTCGGGGAGAAGCTGCAGGCCGCGCTCGGAGAGCGCTATCGGGTGACGCGCGAGCTGAACCGGGGCGGCATGGGCACCGTGTTCGAGGCCGAGGATACCAAACACCGGCGCGCGGTCGCGATCAAGGTGCTGAACCCGGAGCTGTCCGAGGTGATCGGTCCACGCCGCTTCCAGGCCGAGATCGAGATGGCCGCGCGGCTCATGCATCCGCACATCGTGCCGCTGCACGATTCGGGATCCGGGAACGGCCTCCTGTACTACGTGATGCCGCTCGTCACGGGCGAGTCGCTTCGCCAGCGGCTGACCCGCGAGAAGCAGCTCCCCGTGGAGGACGCCCTCCGGATCGCCCGCGAGGTGGCCGACGCGCTCCAGTACGCACACGCGCACGGGCTGGTGCACCGCGACATCAAGCCCGAGAACATCGTCCTCTCGAGCGGACACGCGCTGGTCCTCGATTTCGGCGTGGCGCAGTCGTCGGCCCCGGGGGCGGAAGCGGTGACGCGAACCCTGGCGGTTCTCGGAACGCCCCTCTACATGAGCCCCGAGCAGTCCGCCGGCGGCGCCGTGGACGCGCGGAGCGATCAATACAGCCTTGCCTGCGTCCTCTACGAGATGCTCGCGGGCCAGCCGCCGTTCACCGGCGGGACGGCGGACAGCATCGGTCTCCAGCATCGGACGCTGGAGCCTCGCGCGGTCACGACCCTGCGCGCCAGCGTGCCGCCGCCGATCGCGCTGGCGCTCGCACGAGCGCTGTCCAAGGCTCCGGCCGATCGCTTCCCCACTGCGGCCGCGTTCGGCGAGTCGTTGGCCGTGCTCGCCACGCCGTCGCTGGTGCCCACGCCGGGGGGCCCGCGACGCGACGCCACCACCCCCGGGCGGCCCCCCGGGGGACGCGTGATGCTGGCGGTTCTCCCGCTCGAGAACATGAGCGCCGATCCGGAGCAGGAGTTCTTCACCGACGGGATGACCGAGGAGCTGATCGCGCATCTGGGACGCCTCCAGCCCAAGCGGCTGGGGGTGATCGCGCGAACGTCGGCCATGCGCTACAAGAAGACGACCAAGAGCGTCGAGGAGATCGGCCACGAGCTGGGCGTCGACCACGTTCTGGAGGGGAGCGTGCGCCGCGCCGGAGAACGGCTCCGGATCACGGTGCAGCTGATCCAGGTCGCCGACCAGACCCACCTCTGGGCGGAGAACTACGACCGGAGGATGGCGGACGTGTTCGACATCCAGAGCGAGGTCGCGGCGAGCGTCGCGAAGGCGCTGGAAGTGCAGCTCCTTCCTTCCGGCCGCGCCGCCGGGTCGGCGGGAGCGGCGGCGAATCCCGCCGCCTACGAGGCGTATCTGCGCGGCCGCTTTCACTGGAACCGCCGCACGAAGGAGGGTTTTCGCCTCGCCATCGAGGCGTTCGAGCAGGCCCTCGCCGCCGATCCGGACTATGCACGGGCCCACGCCGGACTGGCCGACGTCTACTCCGTGCTCCCGAACTGGGACTCGATCACCTTCGCCGAAACCGCTCCCAAGGCCGAGGCCCACGCCAAGCGGGCGCTCGAGCTCGACCCCGACCTGGCCGAAGCCCACGCCTCGTACGGCGCCGTTCTCACCAACTTCTATCGGGACTATGTCGAGGCCGAGCGCGAGGACCGCCGCGCGATCGAGCTCGACCCTTCGTATGGGCTCGCCTATACGTGGTGCGCCACGGTGCTGATGGCCCAGGGACGAATCGACGACGCCATCGCCATGAACGAGCGGGCCCACCGGCTGGACCCCCAATCCCTGGTCGTGCTGATCAACTTCGGCGCAATGTATTTCTGGAAGCGGGATTTCGAGCGCGCCGCGGCCTACACGCTGCGCGCGCTCGAGATGGAGCCCTCGCTCACGCGCCACGCGGCCTTCGTCGGGATCTACCGGGGACTGCAGGGACGCGTGGAAGAGGGGATCGCCTACCTCTCGCGCTTGAGCCCGGAGCAGCGCCAGGACCCGCACGTGATGGCAGCCATCGGCTTCCTGAACGCGAAGGCGGGCCGGCCGGAGCCGGCTCGGGAGGCGCTCCGGCAGCTGGACGAGCGCGCGAAGAGCGAGGCGGTCCCCTACGTCCCGATCCATTTCCTGCTCGTCGCGCTGGACGAGCGGGCGCGCCTGTATGCCTCGCTGGAGAAGCGCGTCGGCGAGGGAACGATTCCGCCGGTGACGCTGCGCTACGCGCCGACGTTCGACCCGTTCCGCGAAGATCCGGAGTTCCAGGCGCTGATGGCCCGCACCGGGGCCTGAGGATTACGGCGCAAGCGGCTCCGCCGGGCGCTGCCGCGGCAACGAGAAGCTGAACGTGGAGCCCCGGCCCAGGGCCGACTCCACCCAGATCTTGCCGCCGTGCTGCTCGACGATCCCCTTCGAGATCACGAGCCCCAGCCCCGTGCCGCCCGCCTTGCGCGTCGTGGAGGAGTCGAGCTGGGCGAAGCGCTGGAAGAGGCGGTTCAAGTCCCGCTGCGCGATCCCCCGGCCGTAGTCCTTCACGGAGATCGTGACGGTGGAGGAGTCGCCCGAGGCGAACACCTCGATGCGCCCCTTGTCGGGGGAGAACTTGATGGCGTTCCCGATCAGGTTGGTGGCCACCTGCCCGATGCGCATGGGATCGGCCTCGACCGACTCCGCGCTCGGGTCGATCTTCACCTCCAGCTCCAGGCCGCGGCTGGCGGCCAGGCTCCGGATGTTCTCCGCCGCCTCGACCAGCACGCGCCCCACGTCCATCCGCTCGAAGTTGAGCGAGAGGCGCGAGGATTCGAGCTTGGAGAAGTCGAGGATGTCGTTGATGAGGGAGATGAGCCGCTGGGTGTTGGCCTGGCAGATCCCGAGCAGCTCCTTCTGCGGCGCGGGCAGCTTGTGGAAGCGCTCGTCGCCCAACAGCTCCAGCGAGCCGTTGATCGAGGTGAGCGGGGTGCGCACCTCGTGGCTCACGACCGCAACGAACTCCGACTTCAGGCGGTCCAGCTCCTTCGTCCGCTCGTAGAGGATGGCGTTGGTGACCGAGATCGCCGCCTGGCTCGCGAGCATCTTGAGCCCCTCGGCGTCGTCGGCGGTGAACTCGTCGCCGTCGGCGAGATTGATCGCGGTGATCGTCCCGATGACGCTCTCGTTCGAGAGGAGCGGCACGATCAGGGCGTTCTCCGCGTGCAGCGCGGCGAGAACCTCCTCCACCCCGACCGCCTCGGAGATGCCGGTCACCAGGGCCGGCTCGGCGCTCTGGACCACCTGGCCGTGGAAGCCCACCCCCATCGCGTACCGGAGCTTCTGGTAGCGGTCGGGGGGGACCCCGATCCCGGCGATCGCCTCGAACTCGTCCGAGCCCTGGTCGTGCAGGAAGAGGAGACAGGCCCGGGCGCCCGTGATGCGCGCCGCCTGGGCCGCGACCACGTCGCAGGTCGCCTGGAGGCTCAGGCTCAGGCTCATCGCCTTTCCCGCCTCGTACAGCGTGCCGAGGCGGTAGGTGGCGCGCTCGACCTTCCGGCGGAGGATCTCCTCGTGCTCCTGGAGCTCGGCGTTCGCCCGCTCCAGCTCCACGATGAGGCGCCGGTTCTCGAGGATGAGATTCCGGCTCTCCAGGCCGCGCTCGATCGCCTTGGCCGTCTCCCAGAGATCGAACGGCTTGGTGATGTAGTCGTAGGCCCCCTGGCGGAGCGCGTCGATGGCCGTGGTCGTCGAGGCGTAGCCGGTGATCAGGATGACCACCGTGTCCTTGTCCGCCGCCTTCGCGGCCCGCACGACCTCCAGGCCGTCTACGCCCGGGAGATTGATGTCGGTGAGGACCAGGTCGAAGGCCCCCGTCGTCACCGTCGTGATGGCGTCGTCCCCGTTGTCGCACGACACGACGTCGTACCCCTGCTGGGTCAGCAGGTCGCGGAAGATCTGGACGACCTGGTCCTCGTCGTCCACGACCAGGATGCGCGCCTTCTTCTCCGGCGCAAGATCCGCCGCGGGGACGGGAGCGGCCACGGGCTTCGGGTTCATCGGGCTCCTGGAATCGGGTTCGTGATGCGACGCCTCAATGCGCCGCGGCCTCGTCGAGCGGTCCGCGCGTCCCGGCCGGGATCGCGGCCGTCTCCGCCACGCCCCGCTTGGCGGCGAGGAGCGCCCGCTCGGCGCGGGTGTTCAGCGATCCGGAGTCCTGCGCATCGACCGGGAAGGTCGCCACGCCGATCGAGACCGTGATCTTCCGGCGGCGCGCGGTCGCCTGCTTCTCGACCAGCGTGCGCAGCCGCTCGGCGGCGATCATCGCCTCGGGCGTGTCGGTGTGGGGCAGGAGGATCCGGAACTCGTCGGCGCCGTAGCGCGACACGCAGTCGCTGCCGCGGGCCGCCCGCTTCAGGGCCTTCCCCATGTCGGAGAGCACCTGGGTGTTCACCGTGCCGGCCCGCTCGCGCGCGCCCGTGGCGTTCACGTCCAGCACCACGACCGACAGCTTGTGGCCGTAGCGCTTCGCCTTCCCGACCTCGCTCTCGAGCGACCGGTCGAACGCCCGCTTGTTGAAGAGGGTCGTCACCTCGTCGGTGGTGCCCAGCCGCTCCGCCTCGCGCATCAGGATCAGGCGGATCACCATCGCGGACACCGGCAGCATCATCAGGGCGATCCGGCTCGCGCTCTCCTCGTCGAACGCGCCCGGGCGGGAGTGGCTCAGGTTCACGACGCCGACGAGATCTCCCTGGACCAGCACGGGAACCGAGAGGAAGGAGCGCACGGTCGGGGCCTCCGAGCCCCCCTCGCGATGGAGGTCGTTCAGGAGGACCGGCTTCCGCGACTGCGCGACCCAGGACGAAAAGCCCGCGCCGCGATCGAAGCGCACATGGCCGATCAGGTCGATCCGGTCGCCCACCGTGGCGGCCTCGACCAGCGTCCCGTTGTCGCGGTCGAGCACGAAGAGGGTGGCGTTCTCGAACGGCACGGCCCGCTGCACCTGGCCGAGCGCGGCGGCGAAGGCGTCGGCGGGAGCGGCGCTCCGCTGCGCGATGGCGCTCAATTCGCCCATCACCTCGGCGTCGGAGACCCGCGCCTTGGCCTCGCTCCCCTTCCCCTTCCCGAGCACGGCCATGACTTTCCGGTTGATCGCGATGGCGCTGGCGAAGACGTCGGAGGAGCGCTTCTTCGCCGCGGAGAGGGCGAGGTCCTTCGCGAAGTGCTCGCACTCGTTCTTCTTCAAGATCCGCCGGCCCCCCAGCACCTCGAGGAGCTTCTGCTCCGAGCGGATGAACCGTTCCGTCGCCTCGACCAGCCGCTTCGACCCCGCCCCGTTCCGCTGCTTCATGACTTCCTCCCTGGAAAGCTCACCGCGCCCCGGGCGCGTCTCCCTGATGACGGGCCGATCCCGGCACCACCGCCGAATCCACGATCGTGACGCGGGCCCCGCCCTCGTCCCGGCCCCTGCCCGCCGGCGCCAGCACCATCGGCGGTCCCAGCTCCTTCACGGTGACCGGGAAGGTCTCCCCCGGCTTCCACTCCGGCGCGCCGTGCGCCATCAGCGTGACTCCATGGAAATGCAGCAGCGCCTTCCCCCGCCCGAGAATCCGGGCGACGGTCAGCGGCTCCGTCGCTCCTTCGTGCAGCGACGCGTAGAGCGCCGCACCCAGCCCCGGCTCGAAACGGATCCGGATCTCGACCGGGCGGCTCGCGCTCGGCTTGGCGGCGGTGGACCCCGTCCTCACCCAACCCACTTCGTTCACTCCTCTCCCGATCCGCGGAACTCGGCGAAGAGCGCTTTCTCCCGCTCCGTTTCCCGGATCACCTCGGAGACCAGCTCCGCGGCCAGCGCCTCGCGGCGCGCCGCGCGCGGCTCCACCGGCTCCCACGCGCGCTCGTCGAGCCCCTGGGCGTCGATACCCGACGCCCAGGGGTAGCCGGCGCGCTGCGCGAGGAAGTTGGCGATGTGGACCAGGGAAGCCAGCGCGACGTTCCGCGCCGCCGTCTCCGGCCGGTGATGGCAGGCGATCGCCTCGACGATGTCGGAGGGGAGTCCCCACCGCTCGGCGAGCCATCCGCCCACCTCGGCGTGATCCGATCCGAAGTGCGCGCGTTCCGCCTCGAAGGAGGCCACGCCCTTGGTGCGGCAGCGGGCCAGGACCTTCTCGAAGCGCGCGGGATCGGACTCGCGCAGCACGACCTTCCCCACGTCGTGGAGGAGGCCGGCCGCGTAGGCGTCGCCGGTCAGGCGGTACTTCGCCCGTTCGGCCAGCGCCCGCGCGGCGATGCCGGCGGCCATGGAGTGCGCAAGGAGCCCTTCCAGGGAGGAGCCCGGGCGTCCCAGCGCCCGCACCACCGACGACGTGAGCACCAGGTCGCGGATCGTGGAGGGGCCCAGGACCAGGACGGCCAGCTCCACCGAGCCGACCTTCCGCGGGAAGCCGTAGAAGTCGGAGTTCGCCAGGCGAAGCGTGCGCGCCGTGAGCGCGGGATCGAGCGCCAGGATCCGTCCGATCTCCTCGGAGGTCGCTTCGGGACGCGCCACTTCTTCGATCAGGCGCGACGCGACCGCCGGGAAGGTCGGAAGGGAGACGGTGCGCTCCGCCGCGCGCTGGAGCGCCATGCGGCGCGAGATTCCGGCCGGCTCGGCATGGACGCGGGCGCGGGCGCGGGCGGCGGAACGGGCGGCGGCGACCCGGGCGGGGGCGCCGGAGAGGTGCGCCATCAAAGCACCCGGGCGAGCCGCGCCTTCAGCGTCTTCACGGCGCGCGTGTGGATCTGCGAGACGCGGGATTCGGAGATATGGAGGGCTTCGCCGATCTCCTTCAGCGTCATCTCTTCGTAGTAGTAGAGCGCGACGACCAGCCGCTGCTGCTCCGGAAGGCCGTCGATCGTCTCGAGCAGCACCTCGCGCGCCTGCTCGCTCTCGATCACTTCGAGGGCGTCGGCCTGCGCGGGGTCGTCCACGATGTCCTCGAGCTGGATGTAGTCCTGGTCGTCTTCGGTCGAGACCGCTTTCGAGAGGGAGAGGAGCGCCGTCCCGTGCACCTCGTCCATGAGGCGCGACAGCTCGACCGGGCTCAGGTTCAGGGCGTCGGCGACCTCTTCCTCGGTCGCGGCGCGTCCCAGCTTCTGTCCCAGCTCGCGGGCGGCCTCTTCCACCGTGCGCGCCTTCCGCCGGATGGAGCGGGAGGCCCAGTCCAGGGAACGCAGCTCGTCCAGGATGGCGCCGCGGATCCGCCAGATGGCGTAGGTCTCGAACTTGGTGCCCTTCGAGGCGTCGAACTTCTCGAGCGCGTCGAAGAGGCCGATGATCGCGGCCGACGTCAGGTCGTCCCGCTCCACCGACTTGGGAAGATGCAGCGCGAGCCGGTCGACCACGTACTTCACCAGCGGCGCGTACTTGCTGAGCGCGATCTCCTTCTGCCGCTCTTTCCGGTTCCTGGAGCGCGGCGAGCGGTTCTGAAGGGCGTGAAGGACCGACGAGAAGGCCATGGGTGCTCCCCCGAGCTAACGGTTCCCGCGCGCGCGCCGCGAGGCCGGATGGGCCTCCTCGTAATGGCGGCGGAGCGCGGTTCTCATGAGAATCAGGCCGAAGCCGATCCCGACGGCGGCGACGAGGACGAAGGCGATCGCGGAACGCAGGATGGTCACGATCCAGGACGCGTGCGTGGCGGCGCTCACCAGCCCCGAGAGCAGGGCGGCCGCGATGGCCGTGACCGCGGTGAGGCGGACGAGGAGCGCGCGCACGGTCAGACGCCCTCCGGCACTTCGTCGCTGGTGACCACCGTGAACGGCCCCGGCTCCGGAGCCGTCTCCTTGGGAGCCATGCCGAGCACGCGGCGCGCGAGCTGGTAGACGCACGTCGCGGCGGGCGAGTAGGGATAGGTCGAGAGGAAAGGCTCCTGGCGCAGCACCGACTTCGGCACCGATTCGTCGGCCAGGATCGCGCCCCAGTATTCGATGTCCAGGTTCAGGAACCGCTTGGCCACGGAGCCGACACGCCGCGCGACGGCCGCGGCCTCTTCCTCCGAGGCGGCTTCGTTCACGATCAGGGCGGGGACGCAGCGGATGCTGCGCCGGCTGAGCACTTTGATCATGGCGTAGGCGTCGGAGAAGGCGGTGGGCTCGGGGGTGGTCACGACCAGGATTGGATCGGCGACCTGCGCCAGGGAGACCGCGTTCCGGCCGATGCCCGAGGGGCAGTCGATCAGGATCAGGTCCACGTCGCGCTCCAGCTCCGCGAGGGAGCGGATCAGCACTTCGGTGCGGTACTCGTCGAGATTCGCGAGCTCCTCGACCCCGCTCGAGGCGGGAAGGATCCGGATGCCGTCGGGGCCTTCGAGCACCACGTCCGCGACGCTGCGCGTTCCGAGGATCACGTCCTGAAGGTCGTACTGGGGCGCGATGCCGAGGAGCAGATCCACGTTCGCCAGGCCCAGGTCGCCGTCGACGACGAGGACCCGGATGCCCTGCCGCGCGAGCGCGATCGCCAGGTTCGTCACGATGTTCGTCTTGCCGACGCCGCCCTTGCCGCTCGTCACCGCGACGATGCGGCGGCGCGGGCGGTTCGACGGCGGGACGATCGCCGGCTTCCGTGCCGCGCGGGGCGTCCGCGCCTTCTTCGCGGGACGCTTCCGCCGCTCCACGTTCGATTCCGCCTTATTCTCGATCTCGGTCATGGCGCTCCGGGTTCCCTCGTGCGCGCACTCGTGGAGCGCGCGCCGTTCGTGCCGCTCGTCGATCATCGGTTGGCTCGTCGGATTCATCGGCCCGTCGTGCAACTCGTATGCCGCAGGTTTAAGTCGTTGCGTTGCTTCGCCGCGGCGCTCCCCTTCCCCGTGGAGCGCCGGTCGGTTTGGCGGCAGCCCCCGATCGCCGCACAACTTCTGGCCGCTCGCCGCCGCCGTGCCGGCGCGGCCGCGGGCGGCCCGTCCCGGTCTAGGAGCGCAGCCGGCGCTGCCGCGCGGCTCGCGACGCGCGGTTGAGCTCGTCTTCGATCTCCTCGAAGACGTCCTCTTCCGTCGCGGCGCCGGGCGCACGGCCCAGATCGGCGAGCGCGGCCCAGTGCTCCTTGGTCGAACCCAGCAGGAGCCGCCGTCCATCCACTTCCACCAGCACCAACGTCCGGCCGATTCCCACCCGGGTCCGCGACACGACGTGGAGCGGCAGAACCTCCTCCGCGTCCGGCGAGCCCTTGGGGCGCGCGGCCAGGACGCGGCTCGCTCCGTAGAGCACCGCGGCGGACACGGCGAACGCGGTCGCGTAGATCCAGGGCATGCTCATCGGTAGCTCCTCCGGTCCGTTCCGGCCATGGCGATGACGCGCACCGCGGCCCGCCCTTCCAGGGTGATCAGCTCGCCATAGGCGACGGTGGTTCCATTCGCGACGACCTCGACCGGCGAGAGCGCGGCCCGCGTGAGCGGGAGCACGTCGCCGGCGCGAAGGGCGCTCAGCTCCTCCTGGGTCAGGTCGGCGTGGCCCGCGTCGACCACGACGTGGTAGCGCTCGCGCGGCGCGGGCACGTACGGCGCTTCCCCGCGGAGGGCGGCGATCTCTTCCGGCGTGAGCAGTCGGCTCATGGCGTTCCGGTCAGCGGGCCGCGCTCTTCGTGGTCTGACCGACCACGGCGCGGACGAAGGCGAGATAGCGGCGCATCGCGAGACGTTCGACCGCGCTCATGGCGCGGCCGCGAACCTGGGCGGCGTGCGACTTCCGGCTCCGGGACTTCGAGGCGCGAGGCATCGTCGTTCTCCCTTTCGAGAGGCTTCGCGGATCGTCCGATCCGCGCGGTGACTGGCTGGTTACGGCGAGGCAAAAGGCAACGGGCGTGCCGAGCGGCGAAAGGGAATTTGCCGGTGCTGTAACCGCCTGTGGCGCTGAGGCTTGAAGGATTGGAGTGAACTGCGGGGGGAGCCGCTCGACATCGGCAGGCGCGGCGAAAACTTGAGCGAAATGCGAGAGACAGTGCAGAAAAACGGCCATGTTCGGCCGGCCGCCACCGTCGCTCGAAAGCCCGACAAGGGTGCCGGCCGATGTCCGGCTGGCCGCCGTGACCGATCGCAAGATCGATCCGGGCTCCGGCCAGCCGCTCTTCTACAAGATCAGCATCGGCCCTGTTACAAGATCAGCATGGCGTCCCCATACGAATAGAACCGATACCCTTCCCGAACGGCCTCTTCATAAGCACGGAGCACCCTGTCCCTCCCCGCCAGCGCCGACACCAAGAACAGCAAGCTCGACTTCGGCAAATGGAAGTTCGTGACCATCCCATCCACGACGCGGAACGCGAACCCCGGCAGGACGAACAGGGACGTCTCGCGCCACGCGCCGTCGGACGATTCGCCGTCCCTCGCCCAGGACTCGAGCGCGCGCACGGCGGTCGTCCCCACGGCGACGACCCTCCCGCCCGCGCGCCGCGCGGCGCGAAGGGCCTCCGCGGTCTCGGGGGGCACCCGGTAGGGCTCGGGATCGAGGGCGTGCTCGGCGGGATCCTCGGTC